>JAQXHU010000092.1 GCA_029007435.1 Bacteroidales bacterium | reverse complement strand
GGTCAGCCCCTGACGCTTACGATCAGCCAACTCTTCAGCCCATACTCGTTCCTCATCATTCATCTGAGTATTGATAGTATCGAGCTTTTCAGCGATATCTTCCAGTTCCTTCAGGATATCCTTCATATAAATCTTTGATTTTTATCACTACAAAAATAACTAAATATTGCGATTACTTCAAGATTTATTTCAGTACAATTATTCTCTGAATAATGTGTATTGTGTGACTTAATTTTTTATTCGGTTTTGTTATTTTTTTATCTAGATGGTTCAAATACTTTTTGAGTATTGGACTATTTATACAAAATAAATGAATTTACATATGATGTCAGAATGTTTAGTCATTCTCCAATGTGTATTTTATTCGGAGCACCGTTGACAGGGTGATGTGGGGTCGGGAGAAATCAGTTGAAATATTTTCAGAATTGTACTCACATCCTTTCAAGGGGCTAACTGTTGTAATATATTGGTGTTAAGATAAAAGAGGCCCGAAAGGAGTCTCTATTATATTCTTGTAAGGGTTTGTTCCAGATTTGATAAATTGAATTATATCCTTATTTTTGTCGCCGTGTAAGCATATGCTGTTCAGCAACATAATACAGCTGATAGTACACGCTCTTCTGAGCATCTGGGGAGGGGTAATAAAAACAAGCTTAAAAAGGTTCATTCGGGATCATCCGGCAGGTGTTTGATTGTGTAGCCCTCGAATTATGATGACTCTATAGCAATATTGTCCGTTCTATTCCTACATCCCGGATGAATTGCTCATCGTGGCTGACTACGATTAGAGTGCCGTTGTAACTCTTCAAAGTGGCGGCCAATATATCCATACTGGAGATGTCAATGTTGTTGGTAGGTTCGTCTGCTATGATTATATCGGGAGCATTGTCGCAGACAATCAGGCGACATAGGGCAAGTTTCATTTTTTCTCCACCACTTAGGCTTCCGCATTTTTTGTCCCAAGTTGGAGGCGTGAAAAGAAAGCGGTTCAATAGTATTTTCAGTTCGTGTTCGGGCTTCTGCGAATTGCACTCCTTCAATTGCTCATAAACGGTTAAATCATTGTCTATGCAGGAATATTCCTGATCAAGATATAGGATATTCAGAGGGGCACTGCGATACAGCTCGCCTCTACATGGTTGCAAGTCGCCGCATATCAGTTTGAGCAGGGTGCTCTTACCGCTACCGTTGTTACCCTGAATGTGAATACGCTCCCCGCTGAAAATAGTCAGGTTAAGAGGATTGTCCACCCATAGGATGTGCTTGTTGTCATACTGGAATTTGATACTTTTGGCCTCGATCAATCGCTTGTTTTTGTGCAGATTTGAGGATTCCAAATCTATTTTGATTAATGCATGGTCACTGATCGAAGATCGGATCTCGTGTATTTCCCGTTTCATCGCGTCCATTTTTTCCTGCTGCACTCTGTCAAGACGGGATGTACTTGATTCCGACTTGTTTTTAAGGTTTCCCTCAGCGATGCGGGCTACGCATTTCTTTGCTGTCTGTTTTTCTCCTCTTGCTGCGTGTTTCTGCTGTCGTTCCATAGTTTTACGAGCAGACTTTTCGGCTTTTACAAGTTCTTTTCGCTGGCTTTCAAGTCGTGTGCTCTTCGCCTCAAATTCAGCATCGACAGTTGCCTTGTATTCATCGTACTTCATCGGATAGAAGTGCATTCCGTCCGGTGACATTTCATAAATCGAAGGAATCAGGTTTAGCAGGGTGCGGTCGTGACTGACAATTATGATGGAGCAATTTGCGCTGGAGATATAGTCGTATAGCAGAGCCCTGCCTTTTGTGTCAAGATGGTTTGTAGGTTCGTCCATCAGTACGATTGAGGGCTGTAATATGTCAAGTCCTGCAAGAAACACTTTTGTCTTCTCTCCGCCGCTGAGATTCCCCATAGACATATCAGGATTTATATGCCTGATTTGCCAATGCTCGAATGCGGCTGTGAGACGGTCTTGTATATCCCATTCGTTGTCAAGTGTCTCAAAATCTTTTTCGCTGCCTATGCCATCAAGAATATGTGAAAGCGCGTTCAGCTTTTCTTCAATGCCGAGGGCCTGCGCTACAGTCATATGGTCGAATTGTCCGAAATGCTGCGGGACCATATAAGGAGTGTCATCGCACGATACGGAGCCTTCAGATGGCGGTAGTTTACCGGCAATTATTTTCAACAGGGTCGACTTTCCCACTCCATTGTTCCCTACAATGGAGCATTTGCCACCCGAACTTACAGAAAAACTGATATTTTGGAAAAGGACATCCCTATTGGGGTTTATATATGATAATCCTTGAATTTGTAAACTCATGATTTGCAGTCGTTAAAATATAGCGCACACAAATATGCGACCTATATTGTAGGTTGAACAAAATAAATAATGTGGAATGGGGTAAGTTATACACAAAGCGTAGACCTGCGCTCTAAACGAAAAATATTGAGGTGTATAACTTTTGTCTATTACATAACTGCAAATGCTGAATTGTGGTGCAAAGATAGTGTTTTTCTCGTAGGCAACAAAATAAATTATTGCCGCTTGTGGCGAAGTCAATCCTCGAATATGTCAATAAAAGACCGCCACGCAGAAGATACGCCGTTTTCTGTATATCAACTCGCCATCCTTCTCCTGAAACTTTCAATTTGTAGGAAAATGAGTTTTTAGAGGTGCCTTATAATCTATATTCCCCAAAAATGAAATTATTCCATTTTTGGGGAATACTCAGTCAGCCATTTCCCTAAATCAATAATGTGAATCCCCTCGTATTGGTATTCTGCATGTCCTGTCCTCGCCAAAAGGATTCTCGGGTACGCATCTTTTATACTTAACAACGGTGATACTTCTCTATTAAATGTCTCGTCTTCAGAGATATTGTCAGCAACTTGGATATACACTTTTTCATTTCTCCTTACCGCCACAAAATCTATTTCTTTGTGATATAGAACACCCACATATAATTCATATCCCCTTCTCTTTAATTCAATTGCTACGATATTCTCTATAACTCTGCCGTAATCCATATTTTTCGTGCCAAGTTTGGCATATCTGAAAGAATGGTCACTCAAATAATATTTTTCGCTTGACGACAGATATTTTTTTCCTCTAATATCATACCGTTTGATTCGATAGAACGCAAAAGCATTACAGAGATATTCAAGATAACTGTTGACGGTCTTGTTTGTAATACTGTCTTCCGAAATCGATAGTGATTTCGCCAAACTCCTTACAGAAGCAAGGTTGCCGATATTATCCATCATGTAATCAGATAACTTGTTCAACAGAAGAGGCTTTCGTATATTGTATTTTTGCTTTATGTCTCGTATGACAAGTGTATCAAAAACTGAACTGATGTAATTGTACTTGTCATTATCATTACGATAGACATACGAACCTGCCATTCCTCCCTCGAAAATGTATTTGTCAAAGTTGGCTGGGGAATTTTCCAATTCGTAATATGTTAAATATTCCGAATATGAGAATGGAAAGACATGAAACTCCAAAGTTCTGCCCGTAAAAAGTGTAGCAAGGTCGGAACTCAATAAAAAGGCATTTGAACCGGTTATGAAAATATCGTATTTCTCCTGTGAATGAATCCAATTTACAGCTTTCTCAAAATCAGTGCACATTTGAATTTCATCAATCAGGACGAAGTTCTGAGCGCCATCAATATAGAGACTGTTGATATACTCATACAAAGTCGTATGCGTTTTAAGTTGTTCTGTTTCAGGCAAATTAAAATTAATATGGATAATATTACAGTTTACTATATTCTTTTCAATATAGGATTTCAATGCTTCCATAAGTTTTGATTTTCCGCTTCGGCGTATTCCCGTAATAACTTTGATGTCCGGCGTTCCTATCACATCTATAAGTCTCTGTAAATACTGTGCTCTTTCTATCAGTTTCATAATCCATTCATTCTATTCCCCAAAATTACAAAAAAAATAATTTTGAGGAATAAATTTAAGCAATTATTTAGGAAAAGGTAATGACAATCATGTTTGCTTTTCTGTGCGTACGGTGTGCCCGGAAGGGATATGAGGCTTAATTTTAGTCAAATAATAATCCACTTGAAAACGAACTACCTTTGCAGTCTTTTTGTTTTTCTTCAAGTGATGGAAATATAAGAAGTTATTGCCGCTTGTGGCGGAATACCCAGTCGAGGCGTGAAGTCGTGTAACTCTTTTTGCAAGTGGTCTCGTGAGTCCAGCCGTCTTCTATTTCGAATCTGTTGTCATTTCCCAGTGCTGTAAGTCTGTCGATAAAGTCCTGTACAACATCTATTTTCATTATTTTGTCCGCAGTTCCCATTACTGTCAGAACCGGTGTTGCAGCAACATTTTCAGCATTGCATTTCGATGCTTTGCCTGCCACAGGCATTGCCGCGGCAAACAGACCGGGATAGGAAGACAACATTGTCCATGTGCCTGTACCGCCCATAGTAAAATAATTGAAAAAGGGACCATGGGAATCAAGTTAATTTTGCGGAAAGCAAATCTAAAAACAATGATTTCTATGGACATCAAACAACAAATTCTTCACTTCTACAGAGTAGAAGGACTAAGTCTAAGGGAGATATCCCGAAGGGCAGGCGTTGACCGCAAGACGGTAATGCGACTTATCAACGACTATGAAGCAGCTATAAAAGCCAATCCTGAAACCGGGGTTGACGATTTTCTGGCCAGCCGTCCCAAATACAGCAAGCGAGCGTATGCTCCCGATATTCTCTCCGTATGCTCCGACATTCTTGTAATTCCAGTTCTCGAAGTTTGCTCCGGCCACTGCTGTCAGGTGATGCTTGTCCTTGAAAGTGTCTTCGTATGATCCGAAAACATTGTATGCGTAATACTGGTTGGTCTGAACTTTCTCGGTCAGTGCGTCCTGTCCTGCTCCGGTGGTGTAAGCCTCCATCTCTGAATCTGGATAACGCCTGAAAGGCATGTTGACGGAACGGTATGAGTTCCTGTTCTGATAGAGCCTGTAAGTGAAGTTGGCGGTGATGGAGAACTGCTTCACAGGAGTGATTTTCAGCTCGGTCGTATTGGTGAAATCGGATTTCCTCTCCCTGTTGTGGTCGGCGCTGCTGAACATGATGTGACGTCCGTTGGCAATGTTGTAAGCTCCTGAAATCATAGGAGTTCCGTAAGTGAAGGTGCCGTCAGGGTTGGTCAGCGGGAATGATGCCAGGGCATGGCGGGAAGCGTAGGCGAATGCGTCCTGGATATTCTCGTTTCCAGGATAATCATATCTTCCGCTGAAGAATGAGGTGTTGTTGGACATCCTCATGTACTTGTTTATCTTGAAATCGAATTTCGCCCTGAGATTGTACTTGTTGTAAACGTCAGGATTGATGTTCACAATACCTTGCTCTCTGTCATAAGCGCCTGAGAGGAAATATTTTACGTCCTTGGTACCTCCGCTTATGGAAATGTTGTGCTGCTGAACCGGATGATTGTCCCTGAACAATTCGTGATACCAGTCCGTGTTGCAGTAATACACCCACTGGTTGCGTCCGTTCCTGACTTCCTCCACAATCCATGGGCGGTCAGGGTTCTCGGTCTTGTCGTTCACCCTGGCGAGCAGCTGCATCATGTCGTGGTCGGTATAGGTGGTGTATTTCTTTCCGGCGTCAGCCTGCCAGAATTTGTCCACCGTGTAAACTGACCAGTAACCCCTTGTCTCATAGTCAGTCGAGGTGGTTGGAGCCTCCCAACCGAAACGTCCGCTGTACCGCACAGTGGCCTTGCCGTCCTGCGCGCCTCCGGACTTGGTGGTGATGAGAATCACACCATATGCCGCGCGGGCTCCGTAAACAGCAGCGGCAGCCGCATCCTTGATGACCGAGATGCTGGCCACGTCGTTGGCGTTGATTCTGCTCATATCACCTATCACTCCGTCAATCACGACAATAGGGTCGGCGCTGTTGATGGATGTGTATCCACGGATGTTGATTGATCCCGCACTTCCCGGGACTCCGGATGATGTGGTGATGTTGAGTCCGGGAACCGCTCCCTGGAGCATATTGGTGAGGTTATGGGCGGCTCTGTCCTCAAGTTCTTTGGCGTCAACTGTTGTGATGGCTCCGGTGAGGTTCACTTTCTTCTGTGTGCCGTATCCGACCACCACGGTTTCTGTCAATGTCATATTGTCTTCCTCGAGAAATACTGTTATGGAAGACTTCGAGGCGGTCACGGTCACTTTTCTGCTCAGATATCCGAGGGACGACACCTCCAGAACGATGTCACCTTCAGGAACTGTCATTGAGAAGCTTCCGTCGTCTCCGGTCACGGCTCCGGTGGTTGTCCCCGGAATCATGACGGCCGCTCCGACAAGAGGTTGCTGGGCGGTGTCAAATACTTTTCCTGACACCACTCTGTTCTGCGCAAGCGCGCCTGCCGAGAAGCCCAGCAGCAGGAACAGAGTCACAGCAAATGTTTTAAATGCTCTCATAAGAAAATTAGTTAATTGATAATATTTGGTTGTGTATTATTTTGCGAAATCGCTCACATTGAATGCTTTAGGTCTGGACATCGATTCTGTGTAAACGTTTCCGAATTCATCAGTCACAGTGATTGTTAGATCCTCGTCGGCATTGTCCGCCTTCACCTTGAAGAAATGCGGCATCTTTTTCTCCGTGATGAAGTTAGGAACTGAGGAGATGCTCTGGCTGTTGAACCTCTTCACCGAAAGCGCGGCAATGTGGAGCGGGTCGTATGCAACACACTGCGTCCAAGGTAGGGTCCTGCCGCTCTCGTCTGTGACTTTGAGGCTCCATTTTGAGCTCCAGTTCCAGATGTTTATCAGGACCTCGTTGTTCGCCGTTCCCGGGTATGCGTCCACGTAACGCTTGAAAGACGCGGTGATTGTGGCATTTGACGGCATGTTCGGCACGTCGCTCATGGAGAATGACACTTTGTTGAGGTCATACGAGCGGAACTGGTAGCTCTCGTCCCAGCCTGTGGCTTTGTAAACCCATTTTATGTCAGTGCCGTTGATGTCCCAGATGCTGTATCCGCCAGGTTCTCCGTCCAGGCTGACCCAGACACCGGATGTGAGATATCCGGACCACCACCATGATGCGCAGACAGAACCTGCGTTGTGCTCATAAATATTGTCAGCTCCCAATTTCGCCGCCTCCTCCGGGGTGACATTGAAGATTGTGTGGGTGTGGCCGGTGACAATGTGGGCTTTATACCCTTTGACAATGTTGAAAAATTTGGCGGTGTTGGAAGAGTTGTGGTCAATCTTGAAAGCTGAAACGCCATCAGGGTAGAAAATCTGGGCGTGCGTCGTTATTATCAGCGGGGTGCTTTTGCTGACATATGCGAGATCTTTCTCCAGCCAGTCCAGCTGCTCCTGTGAGAAACTCTTGGTGTAATTCCTTGATTCTGAACCATCATACGCCGAGCAGTCAATGTCGTCCAGCACGATATAATGTATTTTTCCGATATTGAAGGAATAATATTTTGGACAGATGCTCTTCACGTAAGTTATTTCAGCATCGAAATCGTTCAGCGCCTTGTAGTCATTGTCGTGGTTGCCCATCGTGTGGAACACCTGGATTCCGGACACTTTCGAATTGATCTCATCGAGATATTGCGGGAATTCGTAACCATTTGAATACCAGTAGATGTCCCAGGTCATATCTCCCAGACTCATAGCATACATCTTCTCGGTCTTGTGGTTGTCCATATATTTGTTCCAGTCGTCCGTGAATCTGGTGAACTGGGTGCGGTCGCCGGTCCTGTTGGCCAGATGCATGTCTCCGAGGAAGAACATTTTGTGGCTGTCCTGTCCGCTGACCTTCACGAGTTCGAAATCTGATCTTTCCACATCTTTGGCGCTGCCTCTGAGGTAATGGTGGAACTGCGGGATCACACCTTCTGAAGGGACTTCGTAACCGCTTGGTATTGAAATGAAAACATATCCCCATTTCTTTTCCGAAGCCAGCTGGTAGATACCGTTGTCATCCGTGGTGGTCACCAAGATACCGTCAGAGACGACAACTCCCGGAATGCCCTGGTCGCCGCTTGTGACCACTCCCCAAACTGTGGTGCTTTCATCAATCTCGGACTCCACAGCCTTCACAATGTTCAGATACGTGCTTCCGAATGATTTCTTCCTGTCATTCCTCTTCATATAAACAGTATATTGCCCGGATTCAAGGCCTTTTGCGAGCTTGACCGTGAAAGACGACGCACTGCTTTCCACAATTCCGCAGTTTTTGGAAATGCCGGAAGATGATGTGAACATCATTATGTCCGATGTGAGGGGGGATTTTCCGTTTTTGACACTGAAAGTGACTTCGCTTTCCGCTTCGGCGTCAATCGATGCCGGCAGATTGAAGTCAATATCAAATGTGGTCTCACTTGCCTCGTCATTGCCTCCGCTGCAGGAAAGTTGCAATGCGCCGGCCGCTGCAAAGAGAACGATTAGAAATTGACTGTGTTTCATATTTAGCATGTCCGTTTTTTCAAATACTTCCAATAAAAAACATTATGGGAAGTCACATGCGCGCGTGCGCATAAAGATTTGAACATCAGGACACCTATTATTAAGTTTCTGTGAAATGTCAATGTCCTCTGTTAAAATTATTTTGCATAAAACATTTTTTATATTACCTTTGTTTCGAAATGTAAACTATAAAGGTGTTTTGTTGTTATAATTTTTCGATTTTGCTTTCAAATCGAAAAATTATCGAAATTATATGAAAATTTTTATATACGAGAATAAACCGTTATATCTGCCTATAATGTTTTTTATATGAATGACAACGGGCTTGAAGGTATGTTATGTAACTATCGATCAAGTTTGATACTCAAAGGAATTTAGCACTAAAATGAATTTATAGTCCTATGAATCGTTTCATTTCGTTTCTTTTTGTTTTCGTTGCTGTTCTGTGTCAGGCGTCATGCACTGACAGCAACGGGTCTGACGCTGCATTTGATGTCCAGTTGGACGTTCCAGCTGAAATCAGCGTCGGGAATGACGGCCTGATTAAGTTCAGGATATTGTTCAACAAGGCTCCGGAGACCACCGACATCATCGTTCTCGGAGATTCCGGCGGCAAGGACCACGACTGCGGAATCGTCAGTGTCACCTCGAAATATGTGACCGTCGCCCTTTATGACGGCGCTCTCACTGACAATTATTCCGTCTCTGTCCGCAGAGGAAAGGCTGTCAAGAAACTTGGTGATACCCGAATCATTGTCTCCGACGGCGTTGAGCCTGCCCAGGGAAGCACCGTGTATGGAAGGGTGATCTGTGGGGACAAGCCTCTCAAGGGAGTTGTCATATCTGACGGAGTTGAGGTGGTGGCCACAAATGCCGATGGAGTTTATCAGATGAAGTCCGCCAAGAAATACGGCTATGTATTCATTTCTGTTCCAAGCGGATATGAGGTCGCCACGGAAGGAGTTCTCCCTTCCAACCACGTTTTTCTGAAAGAAAATGCCTCGACTGCAGAGAGAGTTGACTTCCGTGTGTTCGAAGCCGGAGACCAGACCAACCATACAATGCTGGTCTTCGGTGATATGCATCTTGCCGGAGGCAGGAAAGATGACACCAGATGGTTCAGGGAATTCTGCCTTGAAGTGAACGACTATCTCAAGAGCCACAAGTCAGACAAAATATATGCGCTGACACTCGGTGATATGACCTGGGACTATTACTGGTACGACAGGAGTTATCAGTTCACGCAGTATCTCAATGATGTGAAACAAGTTGGAGACTTGACGATTTTCCATACCATCGGAAATCACGACCACGACATGATGCTGCCGGGAGATTTCGAGAATGCTGTCCAGTTCACGAGGGAGATAGCTCCTGATTTCTATTCATTCAACATTGGCAAGGTGCATTATGTCGTTCTCGACAATATCCTCAGCACCAGCAAGGGTGGCGGAAAGGATGACAGGAAGTACAATGAACTTGTCACGAACGAGGAACTTGCCTGGCTGGCAAAGGATCTTTCCTATGTGTCCAAGTCCTCACCTGTAGTTGTCACCATGCATGCCACTACTGCCAACCTTGACACCGAGGCCAACAGGACTGCGCTTTTCAACTGTTTCAGTGGTTTCAGCCAGGTTCATTTCCTGACAGGACACACCCATCAGATTGCCAACAGGAAGTCCAGCAACTGGTATGACCACAATTGCGGCGCCATCTGCGCCGACTGGTGGGACTGCGTTTCCAATTCCGAAGGCAAGGTCCACATCGGAACTGACGGAGCTCCTGGCGGATACGAAATCTTCAACATCACCGGCACGGAATTCAAGTGGCAGTTCAAGGGTACCGGATTGGACAATGACATCCAGTTCCGTACTTACGACCGCAACAACATTCATCTTACCGCCGAGAAATATATGGCAGGAAAGACCGCGGACCAGATAGCATTGTTCGAGAAGGTCGCCGGTGATTGGAAAACAGCCAACAACGCCAATGAGGTGTATCTCAATGTCTGGAACTACGGCCCGGACTGGAGCATTGAGGTGACGGAAAACGGAAAGGCTCTCTCTGTTTCCCAGGCTACGGCAAGTCTCTTCAGGGACCCGCTTCACATCATAACTTACATACCTTCATCCAAAAAGACAGCTGAGGACTCTTTCACGACCAAGTCTTGCAGCCATATGTGGAAGGTCACGGCATCAAGTGCCACCTCGACCCTTGAAATCAAGGTGACGGACAATTTCGGGAATGTCTATAAGGAGACTATGACCCGTCCGAAAGCCTTCAACATCGACACATACAGCAGATAATATTTATTTAACCAGTCAATATTAACTAAACTACCTTTTATGAGATTTATCAATTCTATTGCTGCAACTCTGTTGCTTGCGCTTTCGACTCTTCTGGGTGCGAACGCGCAGGACAGAATTGTGTCAGGAACAGTTCTTGACACTCAGCAGCAGCCGGTTATCGGTGCGTCCGTAATGGTCGCAGGTACCAGGCAAGGTACTGTGACTGATCCAGATGGAGCTTTCTCGCTTAAAGTTCCGGAGGGAAATGTCGCTCTTGAAGTGGCCTGCTTGGGTTATACGACTGTGAACACGACAGTTCCTGCCGGAACGTCGCGTATTACTGTGACTCTTGAAGAAGACAATATGCTTCTTGAGGAGACAGTCGTTGTTGGTTATGGTACACAGAAGAAAGTCAATCTGACCGGTGCCATTACCTCCATTGACTCCAAGGCATTGGAGAACAGGGTTTCGCACTCTGTTTCCACAATGCTTCAGGGTTCCGTGCCGGGACTCAACATCAGCACATCATCAGGTAACCCTGGATCCACAGGTTCACTGAACGTCCGCGGTTATACCTCAATCAACGGTGCAGACCCGCTCGTTCTCATTGACGGTGCCGTAGGCGACATTGACCGTGTCAATCCTAACGACATCGAGTCCATCTCAGTTATCAAGGATGCTGCCGCAGCAGCCGTTTACGGAGCAAGGGCCGCATTCGGTGTGATTCTCGTCACCACCAAGAGTGGCAAAGCTGACGAAGGCAAGGCTACAGTGCGTTACAGCGGCCGTTTCGGATGGGAGGAACCTACGACTTCAACCGATTATGAAACAAGAGGTTACTGGTCAGTCTATACCCACAATGTCTTCCGTATGAACTCCGAAGGCAACAAGTATGTGAAGTATGATGATTACGATATGCAGCAGCTGCTTGCCCGTGTGAATGACAAGAAGGAGAATCCGGCCCGTCCTTGGGTTGTTGAGCGTACCGTCAACGGTCTGAACCAGTGGCGCTACTACGGAAACAACGACTGGTGGCACATGCTCTTCAATGACAGGCATCCTGTCCAGCAGCACAATGTCTCCCTCTCCGGAGGTGCGAAGAATGTGAGGTACTTTGTATCCGGCGGACTCGACCATCAGGTCGGTATCGTCAAGCAGAGTCCTGACGTCTTCAACAAGTACAATCTGCGTTCAAAGGTGGACTTCGATATCAACAAGTATATGAAGTTCAGCAACAACACCGCATTCTACAGCTCACTTTATGACTTCATTGGAGTAGGTGACATCCAGAATGCTATTACCTACACTGCCGCTCATGCTCTTCCAATCTTCCCGATGCAGAATCCGGACGGCTCCTGGATTTACAAGCTGAAGGATTTCTTCAACTCTGACTATGCTGTCGGAAACGGCCGTCACATAGTCTATGGAGAAGGCAAGGATACCAACCTCCAGAGAAAGACCGATTTCTCAAATACCTCCGAACTTACCATCAAACCTGTGAAAGGGCTCACTATCGTGGCCAACTTCACATACAGGTTCCACCAGAACAGGAACACCAGCAGGACCACCAACTTAACTTACAGAAGGTATCCGGGCGGTGATCTCGAGAAGTATGATACAGGTGCGGGTCTTGACCAGCTCAAGGAGTCTATCCAGACCTACAATTACTATGCGACCAACATTTTCGCGACATATGAGAATACTTTCGCTGACAAGCATCACCTCACAGTGATGGCCGGTGGCAACTACGAGTTGGAGAACAGGAAGGATGTAGGTGCATCAGGTGATTATCTTCTTACTGAGAACCTTTCAGACCTTAACCTTGTCGGAACCAATGCGGACGGTGCTACTGTAATGGCAGTGACCGGCGGCCGTTCTGACTATGCCCTCCTCGGCTATTTCGGCCGTATCAACTACGACTTCGCCGGAAGATATCTGTTTGAGCTTTCAGGCCGTTACGACGGATCTTCCAGACTTGCAAGTGGTCATCGCTGGGGCTTCTTCCCTTCAGGTTCAATCGGTTGGCGTATCTCTGAAGAGCCATTCTTCGAAGATGCGAAGAAGACCGTTGACAATTTGAAACTCCGTGCATCTTACGGTACCCTGGGCAACCAGATTATCAGGGATCCCAACGGCAGCATTATGAATGATGCGGCCTATCGTCTTATCACCATAAGTAATTTCAAATATTACAATTTCGGAGAAGGAAGCACAGTGGGTAAATATTCCAGCATCTCGGCTCCTAACTCATCAGATTTGACCTGGGAGACCTCAGCGCAGTGGAATCTCGGTCTCGACCTCGATATGTTCAAGAGCAGGCTCCAGTTCACCGGTGAAGCTTACATCCGTGATACCAAGAATATGCTTACCGACGGTTATGAGCTGCCTTCAGTTTATGGCGAGGACGCACCTAAGCAGAATACTGCCGACCTCCGTACAAAGGGTCTCGAGTTCTCCCTCAGCTGGAGAGACCAGTTCATGCTTGCAGGTCATCCTTTCGGCTACGGCATCAAGGGTATGATCAGTGTATATGACTCTGAAATCACCAAGTACGAGAACAAGGACAAGTCCTTTGCGAAGAAATACTACAAGGGTATGAAACTCGGAGAAATCTGGGGCTTCGTGGCAGACGATCTTTTCCAGACTGATGAGGAAGCCCAGGAATATGCTTCCCAGGTTGACCTTTCGTATGTCAAGGGAAAACTGGACAAGTGCGGCGGATGGAGCGCAGGTGACCTCAAGTATGTGGATATCGGAGGCGGCAAGAACGGAGAGCCTGACGGCAAGATCAGCATCGGCCAGAACAACGTTGCCAATCCTGGTGACCGCAAGATTCTCGGAAACTCTCTTGCCAGGCTTCAGTACGGCTTCACCCTCAATCTCGATTACTTCGGATTCGATGTTTCCGCATTTTTCCAGGGAACCGGCAACCACTACTGGTATCCTCACGTAAGGTCGTTCGCATTCTGGGGACCTTTCTCCCAGCCTATGTGCTCATACCTTCCTAAGGACTTCCTCCAGGATTGCTGGAGCGAGAACAATCCTGACGCATACTTCCCTCGTCCAGTTGCTTACCTGGCATACGACGGAGGTGCTCAGCTGAACAAGATCAACAGCCGCTATCTCCAGAATATCCGCTATCTGAGATTCAAGAACCTCACTGTCGGATACACCGTTCCCCAGAAGCTCACAAGAAAGATCAAGGTTGACAAGATCCGTATCAGCTTCACTGGAGAGAACCTCTGCTACTGGTCTCCGTTCAAGAAGCACAGTGCCTATATCGATCCTGAGGGCGCATTCGGCCGCAGCAACAATGACTACAACAGAATGTTCTATCCTTGGCAGAAGACTTATATGTTCGGTATTGACGTAACATTCTAATTCGGTGGATAATATGAAAAAGAATATATTGATGCTCGCCGCTGCTGCGGTAATGTTCTGCGCCTGCGACGATGTTCTGGACAAGGCGCCGCAGTCAAAGCTCAGTCCTGAGACCTATTTCAAGACGGCTATTGACCTGCAGCTCTTTACCAACCCGTATTACAACAACCTGCTCCCTAAGACCATCTATAATGAGCAGAGCGACCAGTATGTACACCAGGATCCCTCAGATCTTGTGAAGAGCGGTTCCAACCGTTATGTGCCTGACAAAGGTGGCGGATGGGATTGGGGAGACCTGAGGCGTATCAACACCTGTCTGGACTATATTCCTAAACAGTGCGTGGATCCTGCCGCGGCTGTACAGTACACTGCGCTCAGCCGTTTCTTCAGGGCTTACTTCTATTTCGACAAGGTAAAGCGCTTCGGTGACGTGCCTTGGATTGACCACGAGCTCGGCTCATCAGACCCTGACCTCCAGAGACCGAGGGACAGCCGTGAGTTCATCATGCAGAGGATGATCGAGGATGTTGACTATGCTATCGAGAACCTCCCTGACTCATACGGCGGAAAGGTTTATCGTGCTACAAGATGGGCGGCACTGGCTTTCAAGGCCCGCTTCTGCCTCTTTGAGGGCACTTACAGGAAATATCATACTGAGCTCTATGATCCGAGTTATGCATTCAAGCTTCCTGAGGATGCACAGCCGGCAGACTGGTATCTCAGACTTGCTGCTGAAGCTGCAAAAGAGATTATGGACAAAGGTCCGTTCAAACTTTATTCCACAGGCAAACCTGAACTTGACTATGCAGTCCTGTTCTCATCTTATGATGCCCAGTCAAGCGAGGCCATACTTGCAATCAACTTTGACTATGGCACTGCGCTTATGCACAATGCTACCGCATTCGCAATCGAGGCCGGCCGTGGTGCCTGCATGACGAAGAAGTTCGTGGACGCATACCTGATGAAGGACGGAACCCGTTTTACGGACAAGGAAGGCTGGGAGACAATGCAGTTCGCAGAGGAGGTTGCCGACCGCGACCCTCGTCTTGCCCAGTCAATCCGCATTCCGGGCTATGCCCGCATTACCGAGAAGAATGGCTCATACAGCTATTCCGAGACAAAGACCGGAGTTGATGCCAACTGTGCTGTTACGGGATACCAGACCGCCAAGTTCGTGATGCCGGACAACAACCTTGCCTTCGACAAGCTTGACAAGTCCTACAATGACCTTATGATTTTCCGTTTCGGCGAGGTTCTCCTGAACTATGCCGAGGCCAAGGCTGAACTTGGAGAACTCCATCAGGCAGAGTTGGACGAGTCCATCAATCTGCTCCGCGACCGTGCCGGTATGCCTCATCTCAGCGAGGATGTGAAAGCCGACCCTTATCTCCAGACCGAGGAGTTCTATCCGGATGTTACTGACCCTCTTATCCTTGAGGTCCGCCGTGAGAGAGCCGTAGAACTTGCCCAGGAAGGCTTCCGTTATCAGGACCTTATGAGATGGAAGCGCGGGGAACTTCTGGCACAGCCATATTATGGTGTTTATTTCCCGGGTCCGGGCGTATATGACATTGATGGGGACGGAGTCATTGACTATCATATTTACGAGAGTGGTACACAGTCAAAAGATGCAAAAGATGATTCTGCAACCAAGAACCTCATTATCAATGAGAGTATTTTCCTGAGTGAGGGTGACAAGGGCAAGTTCGAGCCGGTTCACAATATCCTCTTCAACTTCAACCCTGTCAGGGATTATCTCTATCCGGTTCCTATCAACGACAGGTCTCTGAACAACAACCTTGCCCAGAATCCTGGCTGGGATGACGGACTTGACTTTTAAGTTTAAAACTGAATCGTTATGAAAATTTCCAAATATTCAATCCTTGCTGCTCTTGGAGCTGTTATGATGGCTCTTACGGGTTGTTCCGAGGAAGAAATAAAAGAGTCGAAGGCTATAATCCCGGAGGAGAAGGTTATTCTCCTTCCGGCTGCGGCCTGCGAGCGGACTATGACCGTCTATGCTGACGGTACCTGGCTTGTCGATGTGACAGAGGAATGGCTCTCGGTTACTCCTATGTCAGGCGAGGGAACTATGGATGTCACTATTGTGGCGGACGAGAATACGGGAGACGAGGCGCGTGAGGCCAAACTTGTAATCAAGGGAGCTTCCACCATCAGCGACGTGGAGGTTACCATCAGGCAGAAGATGGACCGTTTCCGCACTATTGACGCTATCACCGTCACTGAGGCTGTTGCCCTCAAGGAAGGCGATCTGGCCAAGATTGGCGGTGCGCAGGTGATGGCCACCACCAAGAAAGGCTTTGTCGTCAGCGACGGAACATCCAATATTTTCGTAAGCGGCACCGCTTCAGTGAAGGTGGGTGACAAACTCACCATCACAGGTGATGTCGCAAAGGTCAATGACCTCATTGGCATTGTTCTGGATGAGGCTACTGTAAGCGGAAATGAGGATGTCGTATATCCTGAGGCAAAGGATGTGACAACAGCGGAGTCTTACGCACCCGGCAAGGTCGAGCTTGTCAAGGCTTTGGCTTCCTGTGCAAGCGGCAATCTTACCATCAACGGCAAGAAGTCCGCTGCCATCTACAACCCGGTTCAGGACATTACCGGCATCAACAAGCACGATATTGAAGTTACCGGTTACTATATCGGTGTCAGCTCCAAGCTCGCAGCCATCGCTCTTGTAAGCTATGTGGACAATGGCGCCACCCCTATCGTGGGCAAGGAGCTTCCTTTCAAGGACAACTTCGACTGGGTTGCACCTTTCGTTCAGTGGGACAAGGACAATGGCAGGACTACAGGTGACTCAATGGGTTCGAAGGCAACCGTAAACTACGGAAATGCTTATGCAATCCCTGGATTCGAGGATATGTTTTCAGGTGAAATGGGCTATGAGTCTATGTTCTATTCATCAAAGACCGTCTATGTCTGCGGTGGCAACTACCTCAAGTTCAGCAAGACCAACAACTGTAACGGCGTTAGGCTTCCTGCATTCGCTATCGATGGCAAGGATGACCTCCGTCTCTCATTCGACTGGGGCAAGAACGTTGAGGATGACGTTGAACTCGAGGTGGAGATTGAGGGCGACGGTACTATT
>JAQXHU010000091.1 GCA_029007435.1 Bacteroidales bacterium | reverse complement strand
GTGGCCGCTCCTTTCGGACTGTCTTACGTGCCGGGCCAGTGGCTTGAGAGCATTCAGATCTCCAAAGGCCTTTCTTCTGTGGTCAACGGTGTGGAATCCATTACAGGACAGATCAATATGGAATACCGCAAGCCTACTGACGAGAAGCCGCTCTTCGTGAATCTCTCCACGATGAACGACACGAAGACAGATTTCAATATCGCCTCGTCTCTTCAGATGGGTGAAAACTGGAGCACTGTCATTCTCGGTCATGTCTCCGGCAATTTCAAGACCTTTGACCACAATCACGACGGATTCCGGGACGACCCTGCCATGCTTCAGTTCAATGTCGCCAACAGATGGCTGTATTACGGGCAGTCAGGAGTCCAGGTGCGGTTCGGTTTCAGGGCGCTGCAGGACAGCAGGCAGGGCGGTCAGGAAGGATATGACCACCGTTCTTACACATTGTCTTCCGGCTCGCCGTGGGGCTCTGACATAGTCAACCGCTCGATTAACGGATACGTCAAGGTCGGTGTGCCTCTGAGCGGAGACAATTCCAGGAATATCGCTTTCGTCGCCGATTACACCCTGATGGATATGGATCTCAGGGCCGGTGCTTCCAAATATATGGGCACGCAGCATTCAGGATTTTTCAACATATTGTTGCAGAATGAGTTCAGTGACTCCCACAAACTTACATTGTCCCTCGGCGGCACTTCGGATTTCTTCAACGAGAACTTTCTCCGCAAGGTTTACGGACAGACTCTCGACCCCGGCAGGTCCTTGACCGATGAGCATTCTTACGGCATCGGTGGTGAATACACCTTTCACGCCGGTGAGAAATTCTCCGCCATCGCCGGCCTCCGCGCTGACTGGATGAGCGGCGAGGGCATCAAGCTGACCCCGAGGCTCACATTGAAATACTCTCCTTATGACGCTCTGGTTCTCAGGGCCAATGCAGGAAGGGGCCTGCGGCGCGCTCTTCCTTTAGTGGACAATATCGGTGTGCTTTCCACTGGCAAGTCATTATCAGGTATTTACAACGAGCATCTGCTTGAGGACGCCTGGACTTTCGGGGGCAATGCCACATTTTATCTGCCTTTCGGGGCGTCGTCGAACACTTATCTGAGCCTGGACTTCTTCAGTACTGTCTTCAAGGAACAGATGGTGGCTGACTACGAGCATGCGCTAAATGCCGTGGATTTTTATGCTCTTGACGGAAATCGTTCATATACACGTAGTTACCAGGCTGATTTCAATGTGGAGCCATTCAGGCGCTTCTCCGTGACGGCCACATTCCGTTACACTGACGCCAAGATTGAACTGGCTGGAAGAGGGCTGACGGAGAAACCGCTCACCAGCCGATACAAAGGTGTCCTGAATCTGCAGTATGCGACGAATCTCAATAAATGGGTGTTCGATTTCACAGCTTCGGTAAATGGCAAGGCGCGTGTCTATAATTTTATGGAAGAGCTGCGGGACGATGATGGCAAAATGCTTTACAAGGATGGATATACTCCGGCTTATCCTCTTCTGTATCTGCAGGTCACGAAGCGCTTCAAAGGAATCGACATATATCTCGGAGCGGAGAATCTTACGAATTTCAGACAGAAAAATCTGCTTGTTGGCACGCCGGTTGAGGGGATGTCCGGTCACGGAGGGATGGCCTCTGTGGACACTTCGCTTCCGGATTTTGACGGAAGCGCTGTATGGGGACCGATAATGGGAACCAAGGTTTACATCGGGCTCCGTTATACTTTGTGGAAATAATCACAAATCTTCACATTATGAGAAATATACATATAATCGCCGTTGTCCTCTGCGCGTTATTCTGCGCCGGAAGTCTGGCAGCGGTCCCTGTTTCCGGGGAGAATCCGTCCCTGGAAGTCCAGAAAAAAGCTTATAAGACTGTGACATTCAATGTGTCAATGCATTGCCAGAAATGTGTCAAGAAGATTAATGACAATGTCTCTTTTGAGAAAGGGGTGAAAGATCTCGCAGTGTCTCTTGACAGGAAAACTGTCACTGTCACATTTGACCCGTCAAAGACGGATGTCTCTAAACTGAAGGCGGCTCTTGAGAAGCTCGGCTATCAGGTCTCCGAAGTAAAAGGCTCGCCGGTTAAATAGAGATCTCCTGTAATAAATGATAACAGCGGTTAGTCTCCCGACTGGCCGCTGTTGAACTTATTCAATATGAATTAAACTAGCTTATGTGTTTTATGTCTTCTGACATTCTATATGCCATTATCGTGCCAAACT
>JAQXHU010000090.1 GCA_029007435.1 Bacteroidales bacterium | reverse complement strand
GTGCCCGGAAGGTCCACCAGGACGAATTTATATCCTTTATACTCGAATTTTCCCTCCTTCGCGTCAACTGTCACGCCGCTGTAATTGCCCACGTGCTCGTGCGAGCCTGACGCTATGTTGAAAAGTGAAGTCTTGCCGCAGTTAGGATTTCCCACCAGGGCCACCCTTATCTCGTGCCCCCGCTCGTTCGCCAGTTTAGCCATC
Organism: Bacteroidales bacterium; assembly: GCA_029007435.1. GTDB lineage: Bacteria > Bacteroidota > Bacteroidia > Bacteroidales > UBA932 > Cryptobacteroides. The sequence goes on along the minus strand of JAQXHU010000090.1, from coordinate 18,902 downwards.
ATCCTGTTCAATGCCCATTCCTCATCCGCGTCGTCCTCGAACACGGCGACTGGCGTCCTGTGCTCGGACAGTTCCACTCTCGCCTCGTCCTCGGATATGACCTCTATCTGTTCCGCCTCGCTTCTGCGCAATGACAATTTATATCCAAGTATTTCATATTCAATAGGATCTTTCAGAGGAGCATTCAGGACAACGGTCACTTTCTTCCCCGAGATGAAACCCATCTCAATAAGTCTTTTCCTGAAACTACCGTGTCCGTTGACTTTTACAATCACTCCCTGCTCCCCGGTCCTCAGCTCAGACAGTCTCATAAACTTTCCTCCTTCCTGTTTTTAACAGCACAAAGTTAATCTTTTTGATATAATAATGATATACCGATTAATGAGTATATTCTCAACCTGAATATTGTCCTAAACTTTCGCATCCTGTTTTTTCCTAATGCTAAAAAGCATATATTTGTGCTATAAAAGCTTTAACGATGAAAGAAGAATTCGCATTTCTCAAGCAAAAGAAATTCTGGGGAGAGATTGTGGCGCTCCTGCTAGCGTTGCTTGTGGGCGCTGCCGCCGTATATTATTTTCTCATTCCGAGCAATCTTATCCTCGGCTCGATTTCCGGTCTCGCGATGGTCATCTGCACCCTGCTTGAGTCAGCCGGAATAGCGATTAAAGTTTCTACAATGGTCTTGATACTCAATGCCTTTCTTCTTGTCCTCGCTTACATTTTCCTGGGGCCTGAAGTCGGCCTGAAGACAGTCATCGCATCCTTGCTGCTCGGTCCGTTCATGGATCTTTGGGCTCTGGTATGTCCTTATTCCAGACTGATAGAACCGGGACTGAATTCCATTATGGGCTCGCCGATTTTCGACCTTCTTGGTTTCGTCCTCCTGCTCGGGGCATCGCAGGCTTTCCTGTTCAGAATCAACGCATCCACCGGAGGCCTCGACATCGTGGCGATGATAATGAAAAAATATCTGCATTGGGACATTGGCACCTCGGTCACGATTTCCGGTGTGGTTGTATGCCTTAGCGCATTCCTCGTGCATCCGTTCAGGATGGTGGTCATAGGCCTGATAGGAACCTGGCTCAACGGCATCATTGTGGATTATTTCACGTCCAGTCTCAACAAACGCAAACGTGTATGTATCATAAGTTCCGAGCACGAAGAGATACGCAAGTACATTATCTCGACACTTTGCCGGGGATGCAGCCTCTATGATGTAAAGGGCGGATTCAAGGAGACTCCGAGCGTGGAGATCCAGACTATATTGACCCAAACGGAGTTCGCCAACTTGATGGAGTTTATAAGGAAAAATGATATCCAGGCCTTCATAACCGCTGGAAACTGCAGCGAGGTATATGGCCTCTGGCGTCCGAGACGCAGCAAACTCCTTGCGAAAAAGACTACAGAATAATCCATTTTACAGACGGGTCGCGTTTCCACCAGGTCAGCTGCTTCTTCGCATAGTGGCGGGTGTTCCTCTGTATCAGCTGTATAGCCTCTTCCAAAGGGATTTCGCCGTCCAGATAGCGGAATATTTCAGAATATCCCACTGTCCGAAGAGCGGGCCTGCCCCGGTACGTAGTCAGTGACCTGACTTCGTCCACCAGTCCTTCGTCAATCATCTTGAGGACTCTGCTGTCGATTCTGCTGTAGAGTTCCTCCCTCGGCCTGGTCAGGCAATACTTTTCAATGTCAAAACTCCGCTCCTTGGGAGCCTGGAGACGGAATGATACAAATGGCTTCCCTGTCTGGCGGAACACCTCGATGGCCCGCACCACGCGCTGTCCGTTGTTGCGGTCAATGGCCGCCCAGCTTGCCGGGTCAATCCTTTTCAGTTCATCGGCAAGTGCCGTGACGCCTTCTTCCTTCAGCCTTGAGGTCAATTCCTTCCGCATCACAGGGTCGGCATCCGGCAGGCAGTCCAGCCCGTTGCATACAGCGTCAATGTAAAATCCTGATCCGCCGGACATTATCAATGTGTCCCGTCCTTCGGCAAACAGTTTTTCTATCAGCGGAACAGCCTCGATTTCATAATCTCCGGCAGTGTAATTCTGCATTACCGAGTGGGAATGAATGAAATAATGCTTCACGGCGGAAAGCTGTGAAGCATCCGGAACCGCAGTTCCTATGGACATTTCCCGGTAAATCTGTCTTGAGTCGCAGGAGATGACAGGTGAACCGTATTTCAATGCGAGACTGATGCTGTAGTCAGTCTTTCCGACAGCTGTCGGCCCGGCTATGACAATCAGCCTGCCCCGCATACAGAACTTGTGTTTGTGCAGATTAAAGGGTCAGATCCTCTGAACCGTCATAAATCTGGTCGCTGTCCTCATCGAAAGAAGACTTGACGTCATCCATCTCGTCATCCTCGTCCTCATCATCGCTGTCGCCTCCGAGATCAATGTCGTCTCCGTCATCGTCACTGTCTTTTCCCCATCCTGCAGAGGTGGACTCTCCCGGAAGATGCTTCTGCTCGTCAGGAAGGTCCTCGTAAGCCACGTAGCCATTCTCAAATGCCTCAGGGTCCGGTCCCTTTGTCTCCACGAGAGCCGGATAGGAGCGTCCTGGAGTCTCCTCCACTTCACCCTCATAGGTGACAATCACGCTCTTGCGGTCCGTCACATTGTAAAAATAAGTGAACGAGGCAATTCCCTTCTCGACGGTCTCCGCCACGGACACCTCGTCGGCAGCTCCGTTGCCGAGATCGAACATTCCGTAACGTGCCACAAGAGCGCCTGTCGAATCCAGTCCCTTGAACTGTATAAGCTGGTCGTGAGGGAAACTCATATCATCCCTCATTCTCTTGTGGAACTCATAAAGAGTCATAGTGGATTTAACTTCATATACGCGGGCAAAGCCCTTGAGCCCAGGTAAAGAAACCCTAAATCTGAGAATCATATTTTTTAAAGCTAGTTGTTTTCGCGGATGCAAATTTACAAAATATTTCTTTTCCATTGCATAATAACTCGCTTTTAACTAATTTTGAAGTTATGGAACACGAAGATTTCTCAAAATATCCGGATTCTTACAGGAGTATAGCCGCCCGTTCAGGCGGACTGTTCAAGGACAACGGCAGCCGTTTCATTTCGTTCGCCTGTCCGGTGGAGACGGAAGATGAGGTCAGGGAAATAGTTTCCTCTCTCAAACGCGAGTACCACGACGCCAGGCATCATTGTTATGCCTATCGTCTTGGCTACAAAGGAGATGTGTTCCGGGCAAATGATGACGGCGAGCCATCTTCGTCAGCCGGCAGGCCTATTCTCGGGCAGATAGACTCCAACGGGTTGAGCGATATATTGATAGTCGTGGTCCGCTATTTCGGTGGCATCAAGCTCGGCATTCCCGGCCTGATCCGGGCTTACAAGACATCGTCGGCAGATGCGATAGCCAATGCTGAGATTGTGATGAAGACTGCAGTCCGGCGTTACCGACTTGGGTTCGGCTACCTTGAGATGAACAGTATTATGAAGATTATCAAGGATATGGGCCTTGAACAGAAGGGGCAGGAATTCGGCAATGCCTGCTCGATTGACGTGGCCGTGCGCCTGTCAGCCTGCGATGATTTCCTGGACCGTGCGGCAAAAGTGCCCGGATGCAGTGTGACGGACCTCGGCGCAGGAAGTTCGCAGGGACAATAATGAACATTTTTAACAATGCAGATATATGCCTAAAAGTCTAATTTCTATCCGGGATTTCTCCAAAGATGAGATATTGCATATCCTGGACGTCGCAAAAGAGTTTGAACAGAACAGGGAACAGAATTTTCTGGCGGGCAAGGTCATAGCCTGTCTTTTCTTCGAGCCTTCGACAAGAACCCGCCTGTCTTTCGAGGCGGCTGTCAACAGACTGGGAGCCAGGGTGATAGGATTTCCTGACTCGCGCAATACCAGTGTCTCTAAAGGCGAGACCCTCGAAGACACCATCAAGATTGTGTCCAATTATGTGGATATGATAGTGATGCGTCATCCGGTGGAAGGCGCGGCGGCCATAGCCGCATCCGTGTCGCCGGTTCCGGTGGTCAATGCGGGAGACGGTTCGAACCAGCATCCGACCCAGACACTTCTGGATATGTACTCTGTCCGCCAGACCCAGGGCACTCTTGACGGCCTGACAATCAATATGGTGGGTGACCTCAAATACGGCAGGACCGTGCATTCTCTATCCGAGGCTATGTCTGATTTTGACTCCCGCTTCATTTTCACCGCGCCGGATGAGCTGAAAATGCCGCAGAAATATCTTGACCTGCTTGACAGGAAGCACGTCCCGTACAAGCAGACATCTGTGCTTGAAGACTATCTGAACGACTGCGACATATTGTATATGACCCGGGTCCAGCAGGAAAGATTCCCTTGCAAGGAGGACTATGACAGGGTCAAGGATGTCTATGAACTCACCGCCTCGATGCTCGGAGGGGTGCGCAAGAATATGAAGATTCTCCACCCGCTTCCGAGAGTGACCGAAATCGCCACCGATGTGGATTCCACCCCATACGCATATTATTTCGAGCAGGCCAGGAACGGAATGTATATCAGGATGGCTGTCATTTCATATCTCCTCGGCTACAGGTAGGATTCCATTATTGAAGATATTTTGGCAAAACATTTGTGTTTGTCTGAATATTCATTATCTTTACATCGATTTACTATATTAAATGTAAATCGAAATAAGGCTTTTTGTTTAAAATTTGTAATTATTCTGATGATATTATGAGCGAAGTTCACGTTTTCAATGCCGGTCCTTGCCTGCTTCCGCAGCAGGCCATCGACAGCTCTATCGAGGCTCTCAAGAATTTCAAGGGCACAGGTATCTCAGTCCTTTCGGTTTCCCATCGTTCCAAAGAGTGGGGAGAGGTGATGGACGAGGTGCGCGCCAACTGGAAAGAGCTTCTCAATATCCCTGACACTCACGAGGTCGTGTTCCTCGGCGGAGGCGCCAGCCTTCAGTTCCTCTATGTGGCAATGAACTTTCTGGAGCACAAGGCGGCTTATCTTGATACCGGCGTGTGGGCCCACAAGGCTCTCCAGCAAGCCCAGGGAATAGGTGAGGCTTATGCGCTTGCCTGCTCGGCAGACAGGAATTATTCCTATATCCCTAAAGGATATGTGATCCCGACGGATGTGGACTATTTCCATATCACCACGAACAACACCATCTATGGAACTGAGATAAAGGAGGATATTGACTCTCCTGTTCCGCTTGTCGCAGATATGTCATCCGACATTATGAGCCGTCCGGTGGATGTTTCCAAATATGCTATGATTTACGGAGGCGCCCAGAAGAATGTCGGCCCTGCGGGAGTTGTGTTCGCAATTATCCGCAAGGACGCCCTCGGCAAGGTCTCAAGGTATATCCCGACAATGCTGGATTACAGGACGCATATTGACAAGGAGTCTATGTTCAACACTCCTCCTGTATTCTCGATATTCGTGATGAATGAGACGCTCAAGTGGCTGAAAGGCATTGGAGGCGTGGAGGCTGTGAACAAACTCGACATTGAGAAAGCCGATATCCTGTACAATGAGATTGACCGCAACTCCCTCTTCACCGGCACAGCTGCCAAAGAGGACAGGTCGATAATGAATGTATGTTTCGTTATGGCGCCGGGCTATGAGTCTCTCCAGGACGAGTTCTTCGCATTCGCGAAAGGCCGTGGAATGGTGGGCATCAAGGGCCATCGTTCAGTGGGCGGTTTCCGCGCGTCAATCTACAACGCCTGCACGAAGGAGGACGTGAACGCTCTCGCCGGATGTATGCGTGAATTCGAGGCAATGAAAAAATAACCGATTGATATGAAAGTACTTATCGCTACTCAAAAACCTTTCGCCGCAGCTGCTGTGAAAGGCATAAGGGAAATATTGGAGAATGCCGGCAACGAGGTTGTCCTGCTTGAGAAATATCCTGGAGAAGACGAGCTTGTGGCGGCTGTGGCTGATGCGGAGGCTTTGATTGTCCGTTCGGACAAAGTGACCGCAAGAGTTCTCGGCGCAGCTCCGAAACTGAAGATTGTCGTACGTGCCGGCGCCGGTTTTGACAATGTCGATCTGGCTGCCGCCACGGCAAAAGGAGTTGTGGTCGAGAATACTCCGGGCCAGAATTCCAATGCTGTCGCAGAACTTGCCATCGCAATGATGATATTTATGAGCAGGAATCAGTTCACCCCTGCCACTGGAACTGAAATTCAGGGGAAGCGAATTGGTATCCAGGCATTTGGCAATGTAGGAAGACTCGTCGGCAAAAAGGCTGAGGCCCTTGGCCTCAAGGTGCTGGCGGTAGATCCGTTCATTCCTGCTGAAAAGATTGCCGAGGCCGGCGCCCAGCCTGTGTCCAGCGTCGCCGAGCTTTATGCGTCTTCGGATTTCGTCTCGGTTCATATCCCGGCCACCCCGGAGACTGTAGGCTCGATTGGCTATGACCTGATTACCAGTATGCCAAAAGGTGCCGTGCTGGTCAATACCGCCCGCAAGGAAGTGATTGACGAGGCTGGTCTGGAGAAAGCTTTGGAGGACAGGCCGGACATCAAGTATGTCACTGACGTGGCTCCGGACAACTATGCCGCTCTCCAGGAGAAATTCGGGCTCCGCGTTTTCGCGACACCTAAGAAAATGGGCGCCCAGACGGCCGAGGCCAATGTCAATGCCGGCCTTGCCGCCGCCCGTCAGATAGTCGCTTTCTTCACTGAAGGCTGCGTGCGTTTCCAGGTAAATAAATAATTCTCAATATGGTACGCGTTAAACCATTTGCTGCGGTAAGACCGCCTAAGGAGATTGTCACAGAGGTGGCGGCTCCGCCTTATGATGTGTTGAATTCAGAGGAGGCCTTCAGGCAGGCAGGCGAAAAGTCCCTGCTTCATATCACGAAGCCGGAGATTGATTTCGACCCGATTTTGGAGGACCACGACCAGCGTGTTTATGACAGGGCCGTGAAGAACTTCGCCAGCTGGCAGAGCCGCGGTTGGCTTGTGCAGGACGAGAAGCCTTGCTATTATGTCTATGCCCAGACGATGGACGGCAGGACCCAGTATGGCTTGGTCCTCTGCGCCCATACCGATGATTATGCTGAGGGCAGGATCAAGAAGCACGAGCTCACGCGCAAGGACAAGGAGGACGACAGGATGGTTCACGTCCGCATCCAGAATGCCAACATTGAGCCTGTGTTTTTTGCATACAAGGACAATGCTGTCCTGAATGAGATTGTTGCAAAGGCTTCTGCCGGCGAGCCAGAATACTCGTTTGTTGACGAGAACGGTTTCGGTCATTCTTTCTGGGTGATATCCGACGATGCTGTCATCGATGCCATCACCAAGGAGTTCACTACTTGTGTTGAGGCTTTCTATGTGGCTGATGGACACCACCGTACAGCTGCCGCCGCCCGTGTCGGGGCCGAGAAGAGGGCGCAGAATCCGAATCATACCGGCAATGAGGAGTATAATTATTTTATGGCGGTATGTTTCCCGGAGAGCCAACTGAAAATCATTGACTACAATCGTGTTGTGAAAGATCTCAATGGCCTTTCCGAGGAGGAATTCATCAAAGCGCTCGGAGAAGATTTCGAGGTGAAGCCGTATGAGGGGGAAGGGCAGTACCGTCCTGACCATCTTCACAATTTCTCAATGTATCTCGGTGGCCGCTGGTATTCTCTTGAGACCCGTGCCAGAAGATATGATGACACTGATCCTATCGGAGTTCTTGATGTGACTGTGCTGTCCAGTCTTGTTCTTGACAAAATATTGGGAATCAAGGATCTGCGCACTGACAAAAGAATTGATTTCGTCGGCGGAATCCGTGGGCTCGGAGAGCTTGAACGCCGTGTTGACAGCGGGGAGATGAAAGTTGCCTTCGCACTTTACCCCGTCTCGATGAAGCAGCTTACCGACATAGCTGACAGCGGCAAGATTATGCCTCCGAAAACGACCTGGTTCGAGCCTAAGCTCCGTTCCGGTCTTGCTATCCACAAGCTTGCATAAACAAACTGAAACATAAATGAAAAAAGAGGATGTTCCAACGGAGCATCCTCTTTTTCGTCAGAACGGGAGATCGTCTCCCGGCATATCGTCTATTGTAGGGGCCGGGGCCTGGGGCCCGAATCCGGCCGGAACATTGTCCTGGCTGAAAGACGGCGCGAATCCGGCGGGTGCGCCAGCCTGTCCATAATCAGGAGCGCCGTAGGCTTGGCCTGCCGGGGCGCCATATCCTGGTGCTGCCGCCTGTGTGCCGGCAGGGGATATCCTCCACGCCCGGAGATCAGTGTACCATTTGCCGTTGAACTCGCGGCTTGAAACATTGAACGCCACTTTCAGCTGGTCTCCAATCTGATATCTCTCAAGGTCTTTCACCTTGTCTGCTCCCCATACGCTGAAGCAGGCTTTTGAAGGGAAATTCCCCTCCTGAAACTCAATCACAAATTCCTGCTTCGCCCAGTCTCCCCGTGCGGATTTGCCAGACTGGACAGCCATCTTCTGTATGAGTCTTCCTTCCAGGTCCATAATCAATTATTCAGCTGCCTCTTCCTCTTTAGGTGCAACCTTGTTAACCTTGACAATGTCAAGATCGAAGATAAGGGTGCTGTTAGGCTCGATTCCACGGTTTCCGTTCTCGCCGTAAGCAAGCTCGGCAGGGATGAAAAGCCTCATTGCTCCGCCTTCGCCGATAAGCTGAAGACCCTCTGTCCATCCTTTGATGACGCGGTTGAGGAGCATTCTAACGCCCTCTTCGCTCTTAGGAGACTCGTCGAATACGGTGCCGTCGAGGAGAGTTCCCTTGTAGTGAACATATACAGTGTCCTCCGGACCAGGTTTAACATCGTTTCCGGCATTGCGGATGATGTACTGAAGGCCGCTTGCCGTGGTCTCGACACTGTCTTTCTTTGCGTTCTCGGCGAGGAACTTGATCTCTTTCTGCTTGTTAACAGCGAGAGTGTAGCTGCGTCTCTTGGCGAGGTAGCTGTTGAAGGTCTCGTTGATAGCCTCAGGATTGACTTTGAACTGCTTTGCGTAGTTGCTGTCCCTGTAGTCGCCTTTTGCTTTCAGGAAGTCAGTGATGCCTTTCTTGATGAGAGCGTAGTTAAGATCCTCTCCGAAGTTGTATCCTTTGATGAATGAACCGAAGTTTACTCCGATAAGGTAGCTGACAGAGTCAATTTCGCTTCTTCTCGGAGCGAATTCCTTAGGGTTCACTGGTTTAACGGTGGCTGTGGAGTCAGCTCCACCTGCCACTGCCTTTGTGCTGCCGTTTGACGAGCAGGATGCTGCGATGATTACTGCAAGAACCGCAGCGAAAATTTTGCTGGTTTTCATTATCATTTTGTATTTAAACATTCGTCGTTCCAGATTCAGACCGCAAATATCGCAATTTTATTTCATATTTCCTTTCCGCATTTGATGAATATGCTCAAAAATTTGGAAATATTAAGAATTTTTTGTTAAATTTGATTGATTGACCCTTGTACCTATGTGCTATGGATATTGATACCACGCTAATACACTCAAAGTTGCGGGAATTCTTTGGATTCGGGACATTCAAAGGAAACCAGGAAGAGATTATTCTCAATCTGCTGCACGGTCGTGATTCTTTCGTGATAATGCCGACCGGTGGAGGCAAATCCCTTTGTTATCAATTGCCTGCGCTTCTTCTGCCGGGAACGGCGATTGTGGTGTCTCCGCTCATTGCCCTTATGAAAAACCAGGTGGACGCAATCCGGGGATTCGTGGCCGGGAACGAGGGCATAGCGCATTTCCTCAATTCTTCATTGAGCAAGGCCCAGATTGCGGAGGTGAGGGAAGACCTTGTTTCGGGGGTTACAAAACTTCTGTACGTGGCTCCGGAGAGCCTTACGAAGGAGGACAATGTGGCTATTCTCAAAGATGTCAAAATTTCGTTCTATGCTGTGGATGAGGCACATTGCATCTCTGACTGGGGGCACGATTTCCGTCCGGAATACCGTCGCATCAGGCCTATTGTGGACGAGATAGGCAGGGCTCCGATTATCGCCCTCACCGCGACTGCCACCCCGAAAGTCCAGAGCGACATTGTCAAGAATCTCGGAATCCCTGACGCGACAGTCTTCAAATCCTCGTTCAACAGGCCGAATCTCTATTACGAGGTCAGGGACAAAGTGGAGCCTGAAAAGGACATAATAAAGTACATAAAGCAGAATCCGGGCAAGTCCGGCATCATCTACTGCCTCAGCAGGAAGAAAGTGGAAGAGCTCGCCAATATGCTGACAATTAACGGCATAAATGCTGTTCCGTATCACGCCGGACTGGATGCGAAGGTCAGGGCGGAGAACCAGGACCGGTTCCTGATGGAGGATATAGATGTCATAGTGGCCACCATCGCTTTCGGAATGGGAATTGACAAGCCGGACGTGCGGTTCGTCATCCACTACGACATTCCGAGAAGCCTTGAGGGTTATTATCAGGAGACTGGACGCGCCGGACGCGACGGCAAGGAAGGCGTATGCATAACATATTATAGTTATAAGGATATCTGCAAGCTTGAGAAGTTTCTGCAGGGCAAGCCGGTATCGGAGCAGGAAATCGGGAGACAGCTTTTGATGGAGACTGTAGCGTACGCAGAATCAGGGGAATGCAGGCGGAAACTCCTCCTCGGATATTTCGGGGAAGATTATCCGCAGGACAACTGCGGGGCCTGTGACAACTGCCTCAATCCGAAACCGAAATTCGATGCGGCGGGCGATATGAAACTGGCAATTGACTTAGTGGCGTCTTTGCCGGAACATTTCAAGGTCGAGCATCTCGCAAACATTCTCGCAGGCATCAACACGGCTCTGATAAAGTCTTACAAACACGACAAGACAAAGTTCTTCGGGGCCGGTTCCCAGCATAACGCCAAGTTCTGGGAGATGATTATCCATCAGGCTGTTATCCGCCATTTCCTGACAAGGAACATAGATTCTTACGGTGTGATTTCATCCACTCCGCAGGGTGCTGAATTCTCTGCGTCTCCATACACCCTTATGCTTGCCGGGGACCGCAGTTTCACTGAAGGAGTCGATGATGACGATGAAGACAATGTGCAGACTGCTCCTGCAAGGGGCGGTTCCGGCGGTGACGCTGTCCTGCTCTCAATGCTGAAAGATTTGAGGAAGGATTTGTCCAGAAAGCTCCAGCTCCAGCCTTGGGTCATTTTCGGAGACGCATCCCTTGAGGATATGTCGATAATGTACCCGGAGACCCTTGATGAACTCAAGACCTGCCAGGGAGTGGGCGAAGGCAAAGCCCGCAAGTATGGCAAGCCGTTTATGGAACTGATATCCAAGTACGTGGAGGAGAATGAGATAGAGAGGCCGGATGACTTTCTTGTCAAGTCTATGCCGAACAAGTCTTCGGAGAAGATATACATTATCCAGAGCATCGACCGCCGTATGGACCTTGAGGATATTGCCTCCGCCAAGGGTATGGATATGGGAGAATTTATGACCGCCGTTGAGAATATCGTGGAGTCTGGAACACGTCTTGACCTGAATTATTATATTGACCAATATATTGATTCTGATGTCGTTGACGAGATTTACGATTATTTCAGGAATGAGGCCGAGTCCGATTCTCTCGAAACGGCCCTGAATGACCTGTCAGGTGATTACGAAGAGATGGAAATCCGTCTTGTCCGAATAAAGTTCCTTTCCGAAGTGGCCAATTGACAGGGGATTACAGCCTGCTCATCACCGGCTTCCGGTTCTCGAAATGGACTTCATACCTGAATCCGCAGGATTTGACAAACTCTGCGGCCTTCTCAAAATTGAGCCCCACGTTTCGTGCGTCGTGGGAGTCTGATCCAAGGCTTATCAGCTCGCCTCCCAATTCTCTGAAGCGCAACAGGATATTCCGGTCCGGGACCGGTACTCTGCCGCTGTATGACTGGTAGGTTTTCGTGTTGATTTCCAATGCTTTGCCGTTCTCTGCAAGGTATTTCAGAATCGCATCCATTATGTCCGGGAAGTCTTTGAGGAAAATGCTGCATTCCGGATATGGAGCGTATCTGGCGACATAGTCGTAGTGGCCCATTATGTCGAATCCCGGTCCGAGCCACAGCATTTCCTCATACAGTGTCTCAAGATAATGACCGTATGCTGTTTTCCAGTCCTTTCCCTGATAATATCCTCCCCAGAACGGGTCGGTCTCGTCCAGATAGTGCGCAGATGCTATCACCTGGTCGAAACTGTATTTGCCAAGATGTTCAGCTATCCGGCCCCTTTCTTCTTTCTGCACGCCTATTTCTATTCCACGAAAAATTCTGAAGCCGGGAAACTCCTTGCCAATCAGGTCGTTGACCCTCATTATCTCCTGGTCTCTCGGCTCTACGTCGAATACTTCCGGAACACAGTCCTCGTACTTAGCCTTCATCGGTGGCACATAGAAGTCACAGTGGTCAGTGAAGCAGATTCCTGCCAGCCCTTTTCGTGCTGCGCTTCGGGCTGTGTCCTCCGCAGTCGTCCTGTGCCCGTCGAAAGAGAACTGGCAGTGATTGTGATTGTCGTATAATCCGGACATCAGCTCAGGCCGTCTATATGTCCGTCAACTACGTCAATTCTCATTGCCTGAGGCGATTTCGGCAGTCCGGGCATACGGATTATATCGCCTGCGATAGCCACGATGAGCTCGGCTCCCGCATTTATGACAATGTCCTTGATGTCGAAAGTGAAACCTTCTGGAGCACCGTACCGTTTAGGATCCTGGGAGAATGAATATTGGGTCTTTGCGATGCAGACTGGGAAGCCGGCATATTCAGTCCCTTCAATTTTTGCCAGCATCTTCCTGGCTTCAGGACTGAATTCAACACTTGACGCACGGTATATCTCCTTTGCAACCTTCCCGATTTTGGTCTCGATTGTGTCGGAGTCTTCATAGATGAATTCCAATGGCTTTGAAGGAGTTTCATCAATTGTCCTCACTACGAGCCTGGCGAGTTCCACCGCTCCTTCCCCTCCTCTTGTGAAAGCATCGTTGAGTGCGAAAGGTACACCTATACTCTCGCAATGATCTTTGACCATCTGTATTTCATCATCCCGGTCATCTCCATATTTATTGAAGCAGACGAGAACTGTCTGTCCGAATTTCCGTAGATTGCATATATGTCTGTCAAGGTTTGCGAAACCTTTTCTCACACCCTCTTCCGAAGCTTCGCTTATTTTGTCTGCCGGTACGTCTCCGTGCATCTTCAAGCCTCTCAATGTGGCCACAAGCACTGTCAGGGACGGGTTGAGCCCGCTTTTGCGGCATTTGATGTCGAAGAATTTCTCCGCGCCGAGATCAGCACCGAACCCGGCCTCAGTGATGGTGTAATCCCCGTAGGTCATTGCCATCTTTGTGGCTATTATGGAGTTGCATCCGTGAGCGATGTTTGCGAACGGACCTCCGTGGATGAATGCCGGAGTGCCTTCAGTAGTCTGGACAAGGTTCGGGTTCATTGCGTCGAGCAGCAGGGCGGTGATTGCGCCGGCCACACCCATATCCTTGACCCTGAACGGTTTATTGTCAAGAGTATAACCTAAAAGAATGTTTTCCACGCGTCTCCTGAGGTCCTGCAGGTCTTTGGACAGGCAGAGAATCGCCATTATCTCTGATGCAGGAGTTATGTCGAATCCTGACTCCTGCACGAGACCGTTCGTATGAGGTCCGAGTCCTGTGACAATATGCCTTAGAGACCTGTCATTGACGTCCATAACTCTCTTCCACAGAATCTGTTTCAGTCCGAACCCTTCTGCCTGGTGCTGGTAGAGATAGTTGTCAAGCAGGGCGGAAATCATATTGTTCGCTGAAGTGACTGCGTGGAAGTCTCCTGTGAAATGAAGGTTGATTTTCTCCATCGGCAGAATCTGGGCATATCCGCCTCCTGCCGCTCCGCCTTTCATACCGAAGCACGGCCCGAGGGAAGGTTCCCTAAGTGCCGCTACCGCTTTCTTTCCTATCTTTGACAGACCGAGCGCCAGCCCCACTGACACAGTGGTCTTGCCGATTCCGGCCTTGGTGGGAGTGATTGCCGTTACAAGAATCAGCTTGCTCTTTTTCACTTTCTCTTCGTCAATGAGAGAGAGCGGCACTTTGGCCATATTCCTTCCGTAAGGCTCAAGCGCCTCCTGCGGAATGCCTGTCTTGTCTGCGATTTCAGTGATAGGGCGAAGCTCGATGCTTCTTGCGATTTCGATGTCGGACTTCATAATAGTTTTTCGTTTAATATAAGACTGCGAATTTACTATAAAAAATCCTATGATGCTACCGGAAGCCGTAATTACAGCAGAAATAATCTGCATTCTTTCTCCTGGCTCCTATGGAAAAAACTCTACAACACCTCTGCAATGTCAAATCGTCACCTCTACTTATGAAAATATATAAATCAGATTATCAATTATTTAAATTATAGCTGCCGATATTGATAAACTCTACAGGCCAGATGCGAGGTGCTCTATTCTGCAGTTTTTGTGATATATTTGTAAAAACTATAACCGATATGTTTGGCAGAAAGAAAACCGACCGGCTGATAGAGAATATCGACAAATATTTCGACTCACTTGACCAGTCCTTGCTTGCGGCATTCACCGCATCCCGTTCCGGAGTATCGGTGTTTTCTGCATCAGCAAGTTCTCTCTTGTTCTGGGTAGCGGCTCTTGCCGCCCTCGAGCAGTGGAACCCGCTGATGAAGGGCGAATTCCCGATTTCCCGCGAGGTGGGCAATGTGCTCATCAACGGTGCCAAGGTCGTTACCATCAATTCCGAGTCCACCGAAATCGAGGGCATCAACTATCTCCAGGCAATCAAGAGAGTCATCGGTATGTCCGACAAGCCTCTCGCAAACGAATAATGCATTATGGCACAGGAAATTGAAAAGAAATTTCTCGTGGCCGGCGAGTTCAAGGAATCCGCAAAGAAGGCCACACGTATCATCCAGGGCTATCTCAGCTCAGTTCCGGAGCGCACCGTACGCGTGAGGGTCAAGGGCGAGAAAGGCTATATCACCGTGAAGGGAATCGGCAATGACAGCGGTGCCAGCCGTTTCGAGTGGGAGAAGGAAATCCCTGTAGAGGATGTCCGCGACCTCCTGAAAATCTGCGAGCCGGGCGTCATTGACAAGACCAGGTATCTGGTTGACTGTGACGGACATACTTTCGAGGTGGACGAGTTCTACGGGGACAATGAGGGCCTTGTCGTGGCTGAGGTGGAGCTCGGCGATGAGAATGAGGCGTTCACCCGCCCGTCCTGGCTCGGCGAGGAAGTCACCGGAGACAAGAAGTACTACAATTCAATGCTGATGAAGAATCCTTACAAGAACTGGAAATAGTTCTGCCGGGTCAAGGGCTGCCCCAAAAGCAAGTCATATCGGGCGGAAGCGTCAATGCCCGCCATCTTCAGGAGTGCGCTGAAAAGGGAGGCGGCCTGGAGAACTTTGTGCAAATGTGAGCGGCGCCCTGGGCCTGTACCGCCAGCGTTGTGTCCTCGATGGCAGGGCAATGTCCTCGGGGAAGCAGTACCCTCTCCGTGGGGTCAATGAGATAATGCGTCTTCACCTGAGCCGCTTTATGCAGAAGATGGACAATCCGGACGTGCCTGCAGAGACTGTATTATATCAATGTCATTCTCCAACTCAAGCATCGCTCGCAGGCCGAGCACCGGCATTTCCGCATTGCTATGAACCGCAACGGTGTCATCAAGGTCGAGGAGATTCCAGGTTGAGCCTGGAATGACGCTTTTAGCCGCCTTCCCGTCAATAACCAATGAATTTACCGTTGAATTTTGCCAGTCTCCCGGAAAATTCTCATATATTTGCGGAAAACCACATTCTTCTTATTATTATGAAGTCTTTTCCGCTGAACAACCTGGTCTTGCTGCTGGCTCTTTCTGCCTGCTCCTCACCTGTTTCCAAGGATTGCATTCTCAGATATGACGAACCTGCTTCACACTTCATAGAGGCGTTTGTCTTGGGTAACGGCACTATGGGAGCCACAGTGTACGGTGACCCGTTCAAAGAACGCATCAGCTTGAACGATATTACTTTATGGTCAGGAGAACCATTTGATTCGTATGCGGACACGCTGGCTGCGGACGAGGCGCTCCAGCCTGTAAGGGAGGCGCTTGCCCGGGAGGATTACCGGACTGCGGACCGTCTGGCGCACCGGCTTCAGGGCTCCAACAGCAACCGATATATGCCGATGGGAAATGTCCGTCTGGATTTCATAATGCCATCCGGCAAGGACTCCGCGGTCGTGGATTACCGCCGTTTCCTGAATCTTGGGAACGGAGTTGCCGATATCAGCTATGTACTTGACGGAGAACGTTTTGACCGTGAGGCCTTTGTTTCTTGTCCGGACGGGGTGCTTGTGGTCAGGCTTCAGTCGGGAAGCAAGGGGGCGCTGAATTTCGATGTCAGTTTTGATTCCAGGCTGCCGTTCACGTCAGAAAATGGGGAGGGCTGTGTCCTGTTTAATGGATATGCTCCGTATAACAAAGACTATCAATATGATGAGTCTCGGGGAATACATTTCACAACAGCTCTGGCAGTGCGTTCGTCTGACGGCGAGGTGTCTGTTTCGGATGGAAAAATCTCTCTGCGGGATGGCTCGGCTGCAGAGCTGATTGTGTCGGAGGCCACCAGTTTCAACGGCTTTGACAAGGACCCGGTCCTGGATGGCAGGGACAATAAGAAGGAGGCTCTCGACAAAATGTCGTCAGCTCTGTCCCGCTCATATAAATCATTATTGTCCAGACATATAGAGGATTTTACAAACTTGTCTGGCAGGGTGGAACTGACTTTGGACCCGGATGCTGGATCTCCGGATATGCCTACTGACCAGAGGCTTCTTGCCTATTCGAAGGGTGCGGAGGATCCAGGTCTTGAGGCCCTTTATTTCCAGTTCGGCAGATACCTGATGATTTCGGCGTCCCGGACCTGGGGCGTTCCTATGAATCTCCAGGGGCTGTGGAACGAGAATTATCAGGCGCCGTGGCGTTCGAATTATACTGTCAATATCAATACGGAAGAGAATTACTGGCCGACTGAAGTCTTGGGCCTCAGCGAGTTGCATTGGCCTCTGCTGAGTTTCCTGTCCAATCTGAAGGCCAATGGAGCCGGATCTGCCCGGTCATATTGGAATGCAGGCGGATGGATGTGCGCGCATAATTCCGACATTTGGGCGATGACCAATCCGGTGGGCGAGCAGGTGGAGTCTCCTGAGTGGTCCAACTGGCCGATGGGCGGGGCCTGGCTCAGCACACATCTATGGGAGCATTATCTTTATACGGTTGACCGGGATTATCTGGCGGATTACGCTTATCCGATAATGCGTGACGCTGCCAGGTTCTGCCTCGATATTCTTGTGGATGACGGGAAAGGCAATCTCATCACGAGCCCGGCCACTTCGCCTGAGAATCATTTCATTACAGATGACGGATTCAATGGCTGCCTGGCATACGGCACTACTGCGGACCTCGCGATAATAAGGGAATGCGCAGGAAATGCGAGGGATGCGGCCCGGGTGCTCGGGATTGACGGGGATTTCCAGACCGAGATAGATTCGGTTCTTGACCGCCTGTATCCGTATCAAATAGGCAGGAAGGGCAATCTTCAGGAATGGTATTATGACTGGGAGGATGCGGATCCGCATCACCGTCACCAGAGCCATCTTGTCGGCCTTTATCCTGGAAGGCATATCAATGCTGATCTTTGTCCTGACCTTGCGGAAGCCGCCCGGAGGTCGCTTGAACTGAGGGACGGCTGGTCCACAGGCTGGTCCACAGGCTGGCGCATCAATCTCTGGTCCAGGCTGTATGACGGAGAGAAGGCCTATCAGATTTACAGGATGCTTCTCCGTTATGTGGATGACGGAAAACATTGGGGAGGAGGCACTTATCCTAATCTGCTGGATGCCCATCCGCCTTTCCAGATTGACGGCAATTTCGGAGGCTGCAGTGGTGTGGCGGAGATGCTTCTACAGTCGCATATTCCGGCTGATGTCTGCGGCGATGCCGGCGATGTTTCCAGGG
The DNA here is from genome assembly GCA_029007435.1 of Bacteroidales bacterium. GTDB lineage: Bacteria > Bacteroidota > Bacteroidia > Bacteroidales > UBA932 > Cryptobacteroides. The sequence continues at coordinate 907 of JAQXHU010000090.1, read as the reverse complement.
GCGATGAGTTCTGTATAGACATTCTCCCGGCCTTGCCGTCAGCCTGGCCTGAAGGCAGTTTCAGGGGTTTCAGGGCGAGGGGAGGTTATGAGCTTGACTGCGAATGGTCAGCCGGACGCCCTGAACGTGTCTCAGTCAAGTCTCTCCGTGACGGTGTCTGCACGTTGAGGTCCCGCACCCCGCTGCAGCCTGACGGAAAGGCATCATCCCGTGCCGTGCTTTCTGTTGACAATGCCGGTGGCTGGCACATTGTCCGTTTCCGCACCAGGGCCGGTTCCACAGCCCGCTTCACTGCCCTCTGATTTGCGTCTTGCTGCCCATCCGCTTTGTTTTCACCTCGGTGTTGCCGTTTGTCCACAGAAATGCCTGTTTCCGTGGACAAAACAGTCAGTTTTCGCATTTTGTCCACAAAATATGGCTGTTTTGTGGACAAAATCCTCCCTGTCCTCCCACCCATAGCCCTTCAGTCCCTCTCCGTTGTTTGTCTGCACGCCGGCTTCGGCCGGGCCTGCTCCCCGCTGCCGTTTCTTGACACAATACTTGCAGGCCACAGCCCTGCCTCGCTGCAAGCGCCTGACAAAACACAACCCAAAATGATGAGTATTGCTGAAAATGGCATCCCTAAATACTCTCAACCAATGGATTCAGCCGCTCATTACCCCATTCAATTGCGTGAATTGATTGTTGTCAAAAAGAGCAATACAACTGCCAAAAATTGATATTGGCCGATAATTCCTATGTCTATATTTGCGCAAGTTGAATAATAGCACAACTGATAACGTTATTTTATGAAAAAAATTCTATTGACATTGTTGTGTATTCCGTTGCTGTTCTCCTGTTTCAAGGACGACCAGAAGATGGAATATGCAAAAATTTACTTTCCGCTGGCTGCAAGAGCTGTCAACGG
>JAQXHU010000089.1 GCA_029007435.1 Bacteroidales bacterium | reverse complement strand
CCTCTCATCTATGTGGACGGCCATCTGCGCGACTTCTCCACGGTGAGCGCTTTCGAGATTGAGGAAATCTCGGCTTACAAAGACGCCGCCGCGTTGTCCATTTTCGGACTCCAGGGCGGCAACGGAGCGATCATGGCCACCACCAAGAGGGGCATTGAATCCCGCCCTATACTTTCTTTCAATGCCCAGGTCGGTTTCGAGAGCCCTACCGAGATGCCTGACTTCCTGGACTCTTATCATTATGCGGTCCTCTATAATGAGGCTCTCGTGAATGATGGAGGCAGCCCGAGATACACCGAGGAGGATCTCGCTCTGTATAAGAGTGGTGAATCCCCGCTTACCCACCCGGATGTGGACTGGATGGATGAGTTCATCAAGAATTACTCAGTGTCCCAGAAGTACAATCTCAACCTCCGCGGAGGAAACTCGGTCACCAAGTATTTCGTGAGCCTTTCCTATGTGAACAACAACGGACTCTACAAGACCGACAAGTCTGTCAATTCGTATAACACCAATGCCAATTTCCAGACTTATTCAATCCGCTCCAACGTGGATGTGAATCTCACCAAGACATTGACCCTCTCCCTCGATCTCTACGGAAGGCAGAGAATCCAGAGGAACCCGGGTTCGGGCACAGGGACATCTTCGCTTTTCAACGTGCTCCTTTCACTGCCATCCAACAAGTTCCCGGTCAATTACGGACCTGACAAAGTGGCCGGTATCAACGAGTTCCGCGCCAATCCTTATGGTGTGCTGAACCACAGCGGATATACCCAGTACATACACAGCACAATGGAGGCCTCTTTGAAGGCCAGCCAGAAACTTGATTTCATTCTCAAGGGTCTGAGTGTTTATGGAGCCCTCGCTTTTGACGCCCGTTTCGACAACACTATAGACCGCAGCAAGAGCTATCAGGTTTACCAGTATGACGGAGTGGATGAGGAAACTGGAGAGATCCTGTTCAAGACCTGGGGCGAGAACACCGCTCAGAAAAATGCCAACAGCTTCGGCTCCAGCAGGATACGTATTTTCGACGTGCAGGCCGGACTGGATTACGCCCACAACTTCGGCAGACACGGACTCACCGGTCTCCTGTTCGTGAACAGAAACGAGTATTCAACGGATACTCAAAGACTTACAAATATCCATCAGGGGTTTGGAGGACGGTTTGCGTACGACTTTGCCGAGAAGTATCTACTTGAGACTTCGTTCTCTTATATGGGCACCGAGCAGCTACCTCCGAATCACCGCTACGGCTTCTTTCCTTCAGTTTCAGCGGGCTATGTGCTCTCCAATGAAAATTTCATCAAGGACAATATTCCCAACATTATCAACTTCCTGAAATTCAGGGCTTCATACGGACTTGTCGGAAATGACGACGGACTTCCGTATTTCTATTACCTGCCTTCATTCAAGCTCAACAATTCCAACAGGTACAACTTCGGAACCACAGGTACCGGAGTCCATGGCTGGGTCGAGAGCGGACTTTACAACGAATTCGTCACCTACGAGAAATCCAAGAAATTCAATGTTGGTGTCGATATGAAGATTCTCAAGCATATCAACCTTACTGCTGATTACTTCAACGAGCGCAACTCCCGGATTCTCGTGGAGCGCTCCTCAATCTCCACGGTGCTCGGATTCGGCCCTTCAGGCAACCCTAAGAGCAACTCGGGAATAACCACAAACAGGGGATTCGAAATCGACCTTTCAGTGGACGGCGGCAAGAGGGACTTCTACTATCAGGTCGGCATCCAGTTCACCAACGTGCACAACGAGATTGTCTTCAATGACGAACAGATTTTCGAATATTCATACAGGCGCGCCCCCGGCAACTCGATCAACGACCCGACAGGTTATGTTGCGAATGGCCTCTACAGGGACGAGCAGGATATGCTCAACAGCCCGCTCACCGCATTCGGAAACACTTATCCGGGCGACATCAAGTACAGGGATCTCAATGGTGACGGCGTTGTGGACAACAACGATATAAGCTATATCGGAAAGAACAATTTCCCTGAGCTTTACGGAGCCGCCTATCTCCAGATCAACTGGAAAGGGTTCGACCTCGGAGCGACATTGTCTTTCGTCGGAGAAAGAACCTATAACGCTTACAATATTTCAACTATCGCTTTTTACAATGTCGCAGGCACTGGCGGACAATATGATGGAAACGTTCAGCAGTTCCACTGGGACAACCGCTATGTCCCTACTGATCCGTCAACCTGGGATACCGCTACTTATCCTAGACTCTCCCTTGCGGGACGTAACCACAATGCGCAGTCCTCCACATTCTGGCTTGAGAACGGAGCATTTGTCCGCCTCAAGGACGTGGAGTTCGGCTATACCCTGCCGCTTCGCATCACCCAGAAATGGCACATTTCGAAGCTCAGATTCTTCTACAGCGGATTCAACCTGCTGACCTGGCACAAGATGAGGATGACGGCTCCGGAAATCGGCCCTAATGGCAATGGATATCCGGTTCAGAGGACTCACAGTTTAGGGGTTAACATTCAATTCTAAGGGAATTATGAAAAAGAAAACTACAATAATAATCGCGGGACTGGCCGCATTGACCTCCTGTTCGCTGAATGACATTCCGCTGGAGCAGATGTCCGGCCCGATGGCGTTCAAGGACAGTGTGCGTGTGGAAGCTTTCGTGAATGAACTCTATCCATACCTCAATGCCGGACTGAGCTACAACCAGCTCGGCGGTACCGGAAGTTTCGGAGGAGCGATGTTCGACAGCGTTACAGACCTCTCCTGCTATGCTCCGACAGGAGACTGTGGAAATGTCAACCTTTTTATCCAGGGCACAATAAACTCCGCCAACACAGGCAATCCTGACTCAAGATGGGCCGAACTTTACCAGTCCATCAGAAAGGCCAACGTGTTCCTGAACAATATCAAATACGCCACTTGTTCGCAGGCCCATATCGACAGGATGAAAGGCGAGGCGATTCTGATGAAGGCTCTTTCCCATCTTGAGCTCTTCAAGAGGTTCGGCGGCATTCCGATTATGGATGATGTGCTCGACCTCGCCGGAGACATCAATGTCCCGAGAAATACGGTCGAGGAGACAGTGGACTATATATGCGGACTCTGCGACCAGGCCGCCGAGCTGCTTCCGACCAAATATCCTGACAGTGAATACGGAAGACTCACCAAAGGTGCTGCCTACGGCACGAAAGCGATGACTCTTCTCTTCGCCGCCAGCCCTTTGTACAATGAGAATCCTATAGATGGAGCGACACCGCTCCAGTGTTATCCGACACCTGACAGGGAGCGCTGGAAATATGCCGCCGAGGCTGCGAAGCAGGTTCTTGACCTCAAGAATCCTGACGGCACTCCGGCCCACGTCCTTTATCCGGATTACAAGTCATATTTCTTCACCCGGCAGAACAATACCGAGAGCATCATTATGAAGCAGCAGGGAATGACCTATTCGGTGGAGAGAGCCGACGGCCCAGCCGGCTACCAGGATGTCAGGGGCAATGCGGATGTCACACTTGAACTTGTGAACGCATTCGAGACAAAGAACGGTCTTCTTCCATCCGAGGACCCGGAGTATGATCCCCAGAAACCGTATGAAAACAGAGATGAGAGATTCACCGCCAATGTGCTTTATTCCGGAGCCCAGCTCTGGGGCAGGCAGGTGGAATACTTTGTCGGCGGAAAGGATTATCCTGCTTCGAAGGGCAACAAGGGATGCTATACAGGTTTCGGTATGTACAAGCATATTGATCCGAACGCAAGACCTTTCACTCCGGTTGTCAACACATACCACGACTGGCCTGTTCTCCGCCTTGCAGAGATTTATCTCATCTACGCTGAATGTATGAATGAGTATCTCGGAAACAGCGATGACGACATCTGCAACGATGAGTCAGTGTATGACGCTGTGAACAAAGTGCGGGCCCGCGTTCATCAGAAGCAGATACCGGCAGGCTCGCTGACCAGGCTCCAGATGCGTGAACTCGTCCAAAGGGAGAGGACTGTCGAACTTTGCTTCGAGGACAAGCGCTATTACGACTTGCGTCGCTGGAGACTTGCTGAGGTTGTTCTCAACCAGCCTGTCCACGGAGCGAAGGTAGTGAAGAACGGCGACCAGATAGAATACATCTATGAGATTGACGGAGAGCCGATTGTGATTGAGAACAGAATATTCCCGATGAAGATGTACTATCATCCGATTCCTCAGTCCGAGTATAACAAGAATACAGCGCTCGAGAAAAATCCGGGATGGCTTTAATCAAGGAGGACACGTATATGAAAAGATATATTATTATTGCATTAATCGCTCTTCTCTCGGGCCATTTCACTTCTGTCCTGGCACAGGGCCTTGTGGTGTCCGGAAAAGTGCTTGATGAAAGCAACGCTCCGCTGCCGGGTGTGGCAGTGATGGAGCGTGGCGTCAGGAATGGAGTTGTCACTGAGGCTGACGGCACGTTCAAAATCGCTGTGGAGAACGCCAAGTCTGTGCTCGAGTTCTCCTGTCTGGGATATCTCCCGAAAGAAATCACTGTAGGTGACAGGCGCTCAGTCATTGTCACTCTTATCGAGGACGCCATCGGACTTGAGGAGGTGGTAGTGGTCGGTTACGGCAACCAGAAGAAGGCCTCAGTGGTCGGCTCGATTTCCACAACTGAAGGAAAAGACATCCAGAAAATCCAGACCACCAACCTGACCCAGGCAATCGGCGGTAAAATCGCGGGTGTCGTGACCAAGTCCACCGGTGGACGTCCGGGAGACGATGACGCATCTGTTTACATCCGCGGCCGCGCCAGCTATAATTCGGCTGCAAACTCTCCTCTGGTGCTTGTCGATGGTGTTGAGAGAGATTTCTCACAGATTGACCCTGAGGACATTGAGAGCTTCTCAGTGTTGAAGGACGCTTCCGCCACGGCTGTGTTCGGAGTCAGGGGAGCGAACGGTGTGATTCTCGTCACCACCAAACGTGGAGAGACTGCGATCAAGCCGACTGTGGATTTCAGGGCTTCAATCGCATCCAATTCACCTACTATGCTTCCCAAGAAACTTGGAGCATACGACCACGCCAGGCTGAAGAACGAGGCTCTCGCCAATGTGGGGCAGGTGCCGGAGTATTCGGCAGATGACCTCAACCACTATCTGCTCGGAGACTCGCCTTACACACATCCGGACAACGACTACATCGGCGATATGCTGAAGAAGAACACTCTCAAACAGCAGTACAATCTGGTGGTCCGTGGAGGTTCCCCATTCCTTTCTTACTATGTGTCAGTGAATTACCTCAACGAGGACGGTATCTACAAGCAGTTCGACAACGATGACTATGACACCAATGTCTCGTTCAAGAGATATGGTCTCCGCTCGAACCTGGACTTCAATATCACCAAGACCACAAAACTTGGAGTGGACCTGTCCGGACGACTTGAGGAAAGGCATAACAACGGCTACGGCGATGGCCTTTACCAGGCACTTATCCGCACTCCTGCCGACTGCTTCAATTATGTCAATCCGGACGGAAGTCTTGGCGGAAACCTCAATATGGTGAATCCTTATGCGGCGCTGTCACACTATGGATACGACCATTCCAAGAGGAATGTGTTCGAGGCTGCCGTGAAACTCACCCAGAAACTCGACGCTATAACCAAAGGCCTGTCAGTCAGGGCGATGTACAGCTTTGTCTCCACATTCGCATCCAGAAGAGACCTGGAGGAGAAACCTGAATTGTGGAAATACAATGCTGACGGCACTTATACTCCGATTCAGAAAGCGACCTCCATATCCATTGCCACATCGGCCGGCCCTCACACCAGGAGGATGACCACCGAGATAGGCCTGAATTATGACAGGACCTTCAACAACAAACACAACGTGACTGCGATGCTGGCATTCAACAACTTGGTTTACAGGTACAATGCCAACCTTGCTACAGGTTACATCAACTATGTGGGCCGTGTCACCTATGCATACAAGCATAAATATCTCCTTGAATTCAACGCCGGCTACAACGGTTCCCGCCAGTTCGCAGAGGGCAAGAGATACGGATTCTTCCCTGCGTATTCAGCAGGATGGGTGCTTTCCGAGGAGAAATTCTGGAAGAACAAGGATATCTTCAGCTATCTCAAGATCCGCGGTTCTTACGGAGAGCTCGGAAACGATGTGATTGGCTCAAGCAAATATCTTTATTACCAGGTATATCCGATGTACACCAGCGACAGAGCCTCATTCGGAGAGAACAACAATCCGGAGAACAGGATTCTCGAAGGCACAGAGGGCAACAGCGAGGTGACCTGGGAGCGCTCCCGCAAGAGCAATGTCGGATTCGACGCCAAATTGTTCAAGAAAAGGCTCAGCCTCACAATGGATTTCTTCCGTGAGCACAGGGTTGACATTCTTGACTATGACCGCAGCCGCTCCCTCATCTACGGTATGCTCGACGCTGACAACGGCACGAAGGGCTTCCCTCCTGAGAATCTTGGAGAAGTGGTGAACCGCGGATTCGAGATCGAACTTGGCTGGGATCATAAAGTGGGCCCTGTAAGCTATTATGCCAAAGGTACTTTCTCCCTTGCGAGGAACAAGATAGTGAAAATAGGGGAGACTCCTGTGACATACCAGTGGTCATCGCAGGTAGGACGTCCGGTAGGCCAAAGATACGGCCTTATCTGCGACGGATTCTACAACAGCTATGAAGAGATTGAAGCCCTTCCTTCAGGCTTCACCAGCAACCTCAAGCTCGGTGACCTCAAATACCGTGACGTCAATGGCGACGGAGTCACAGACCAGTACGACATTGTCCCTATCGGAAAGACACAGCTGCCGGAGATTTTCTACGGATTCACGATTGGCGCGGAGTGGAAAGGCATTGACCTCCAAGTATTCTTCCAGGGTGCCGCCGAGAGCGACATCTATGTGAACGGATACGGATTCTGGGAGTTCACCAGCCAGTCCAGCGTGATGGAGCATCATCTTGGAAGATGGACCGAGGACAACAAGGAAAACGCCACTTATCCTTCTCTGTCACCGGCCAAGTCCGACCAGAACCACAGGCTCTCGACATTCTGGCTCAAAGACGGCTCCTATCTCCGCCTGAAGAATGCCCAGATCGGCTACACCCTGCCGAAGTCCTTGACAATGAAAGTCAAGATGCAGGCTGTCCGTTTCTATATCGGCGGCACCAACCTTTTGACATTCTCATCATTCAAGATTTACGATCCTGAGTCAAGCGACGGAGACGGTTCAAGATATCCTCTGATGAGACAGTTCAACGCCGGAGTTAACATCAAATTCTAATGAAGATTATGAAACTGAAATATATACTGTCAGCATTGCTGCTCGCCCTGATGGCGGGAGCCGTATGTTCCTGCAATGATGACTCCCTGTCGCTTGACAAAGAAGATGTCGGGGATCTGACCGAGGACGATGTTTTCGGCAATCCTATTTATGCGAAATATTTTGTCAACAACATCTATTTCAACATTCCCGATCACGGTTTCCAGGTGGCCTCCAGCTGGAACGGAGCATATCTTGACTGCGCCACCGACAATGGAGAGGCCAGGAATCTCTCTTCAAGCGCCCAGTCTTTCAACAGCGGCAACTGGAATGCCCAGAACTGTCCGTTCAGGGGAGCCTGGTCCAATGATTACGCCCAGATCAGGGCCTGCAACAAGTTCCTTGCGAATTATGACAGGATTCCTGAACTTGAAGGCTATATGACCCGTCAGGACCTCGAGTCGCTGAGAGCGCAGGTGATATTCCTCCGCGCGGTGTATTACGCGGATCTTCTGAAGAATTTCGGCGGTGTTCCGATTCTGGAGGATGTGCTCAAATACAATGACAACACTTATGTTCCGGTCCGCTCCACATTCAAGGAGACAGTGGAATATGTGACTGGAGAATTCGACACGGCTGCGGCTCTGCTGAGGAATATCCCGATTGAGTCAGAGTCAGCCTACTATGGCCGTGCAACTGAGGGCGCGGCTCTTGCGTTCAAGGCAAAGGTGCTGGCTTATGCTGCGAGCCCGCTGTTCAACAGGCCGGCGAGCTATCCGCAGTATGATTCCGCTGACGAGAATGTTGCCATCTGGCGCTATCCGGATTATGACAAGGAACGCTGGCAGGTTGCCGCTGACGCTCTCAAGGCAGTCATCGACCTGAACAAATACTCTCTATGGACAACAGCCAAAGGCTCCAAGACAGCGTATGAGACATATTTTGTCACACGTTACACTCCGAATGAGACGATTATGCCGAAGCTTGCGGGACCGAGCATCAACATCTATTACAACAATCTTCCGTTCGACTTCCTGCTTGTGAACGGAATGGGCACGCCAGTCTGCTACAATCTTCCCACCCACGATCTCGTGGAGGCTTACGAGATGGCCAACGGAATGTTGATTGACCAGGAGGGTTCCGGTTACAGGAAACTCCATCCATATTTTGGCCGCGACCCTCGTTTCGAGTCCACCATCTGGCACGACGAGTCCAGATTCTGCGGAATCGAATTCCAGACCTGGAGAAGAGACGTGACATCCTCCAAGGCTGACGGAAAGGATTATATAACAGGTTATTCCAGAACAGGATACTATCTTCGCAAATATATGGATGTGGACCTGAATCCTACCACGGCGGTTACTCTTCCGAATTGCTATCCTATAATCAGGTACGCTGATATCCTCCTGCTCTACGCCGAGGCTCTCAACGAACTTAACGGACCGGAAGATCCGGGTGTGGCCGAGGCCGTCAATCTGGTGCGTTCCCGCGCGTCAATGCCTGATCTTCAGACTACTTTCGCAAACAGGGGATGGGAAATGACACAGGAGAATGTCCGCAATCTTATTGTCAATGAGAGAAGAATAGAATTCGCCTTCGAGGAGCAGCGTTTCTGGGATGTGCGCAGATGGATGATTGGAGACAGCACCCAGAAAGAGGCGCACGAGGTTGACATCATCCTCGGCGATGACGATGTGACAAAGTCCTACTCTTCAAGACTCATAGAAAAACGCGCCTGGACTGACAGGATGAATCTTATGCCTATACCGCAGGCTGAAATCAACCGCTGTCCTTCACTGGTACAGAACTGGGGATGGTCTCCGGCTTCTCTGAAATAGTGTCTG
>JAQXHU010000088.1 GCA_029007435.1 Bacteroidales bacterium | reverse complement strand
GCATTGATGGAAGATGAAATCCTGCCGGCCACTGTGGAATTGGACATTGTGATATTGCCGCTTGCCTTGATGACTCCGACAAGGCCGCCGTATGCGAAATTGCCTCCGGAAATCACGCTCTGGACATCCACATAGCAGTTGTCTATCACGGCGGATCCTGAAGCCTGGCCCACTAGCGGAGACAGTCCGGTGTCACCGGAAGAAGCGGCTTGAGGAGCAGTGAGATTTCCTGCCACAGCCACATTGCGTATCGTTCCGCTGAGATTGCAAGCAATGGCACCGAATACGCTCTTGGCGGCCGTAACATCTATTCCCTTGAATTTGATATTCTTGACCGTTCCGCTTACAACAGAGGCGAACGACGATGAAAGTCCGGTCACTGTATGCCCGTCTCCGTCAACCGAGCCGGAAAGCTCAGGGATTGTCTCCCAGTTGGCCAGCTCGATGTCCGATGTCAATTTGACACAGGAGCCCGGATAAACACGGAGCGTGGTTGCGAACTGGTCTGCGTCAATTACAATATACGGATCTCCCTCAACACCTGTTCCGCCCTCGAACATATTCTTGGACATCACGTTGATGGTTCTCGGAGTTGAAACCACATTTTCACCGAGTGACACTGTGAATGAGACATCACCGGAAGAGAATGATGCTGTTTTGTTAACAGTGAACTGGCCTGTCTCGCCATCGTAGCTCCATTCAGTGCCAGTGGAACCAGGATTGAAGACGACATCAGCGCCGTCTGTCACAAGTCCAAGCAGGTCTGAAACCGAACTCTCCCCCATCGGGATATTGATGGAAGTCGGAACTTCATTGAAAACAATCACTTTCTCATCCCTCCCCGCACCGGATGCAACCTTGGCGGCCACATAATTCCGGCCGGTCACTTTGACAGCATCAGCATTGACGCCTTCGAGTATTGCTGCACTCTCGGATACTGCCGATGATACATAATCACGGCCATTCACATATCCTTCAAGCACAAGATTCTTTATTACCGCATCCTCACCTGCAAAAGCGAACATAGCTATATTGTCTTCGGCCGGGCGGTCAATAGCGAGTTTTACTTTATGGGAATCTCCGTCAAGACCTCCGTTGAACGGAGCAGTCTTGGTCCCGACCGGGCTCCAGGAAGCGTCCAGCGTGATATCTGAATCCAGTTTGAAATATGAAGTCAGGCCGTATTCGAGTTTCGAAAGTTCAGCAGGTGTGGAAACTATATATGGAGACTCGGATGTGCCATCTCCAGCAGCGAAAGCTGACACGGAGATTGAGCTTTTCTGTTTCTCCCTGGCGCCGAAAGAAGCAGTGAGCTCCACTGTTCCTCCCACAAAATTAGGAGCCGGCTTCAGAGTGACTGTACCTTCGCCCGTCTCCGGATCAGACGCGATGACAACTCTCAATCCGTCAATTTCAGGAGAGGATTCCACCACCGAAGCCATTGTAGGAGAGACGGTGAAAGGAACAACAACATCTTCGGTCAGGCTGCCCACTTTTGAGAGCTGGCAGTTGAACTCAATTTTTCCGGAAGGGTCAAGATCCTCAAGCACTGTGATTTCCACACTTGAAAGATATTTCCTGCCGTTGTACAGCACATTGAGCTGAAGGAATGTAGTCTCGCACCTGAGCGGAACTCCAGTAACTGCAAGCAACACTTCTCCCTGTCCGTCAGCAAGGTCAAAGGTCTGCTCATTGATGGAAAGTCCATTCTCACGTGGAGCGCTGAACACTGCCGTTCCGCCGACAGCTCCTTCATAAGGGACTCTGACCCTGGCCTCGTCAGAGGTGCTTACACCCTGAACATAACTTCCTTCAGCGAAGCAGTTTTCAGTATCGATGACAAGTTCATCAATATAGAAAGAATTCTTGTCATTATCGGCGCAGGAGGCTATAACAAAGGCCGCCATCGCCGCAAGTATATGATATCTGTATTTCATACCAAAAAAATTCATTTCCGGTTTCATAAATCTTAATCTTTTGACCAGATCCACTCAATCGGATCGTTTCCTGCCGAAGTGTCTTCCGTCCTGAGAATGAGCTGCCTGAGAGACCTGCTGCCATTGATGGTGGACCACATAAATACCTTCATATGCGTATCGGAGATTGCGCGGACCTCGTACTGGGTGTCCCAACCGCAGAAATAGAAGAGGTAGCCACCGTGACCTGATGATGTAGAAGGGAATGATATATAATAACTTCCGGATGACTTCACCAGGCTCCAGCCCATTTTCTGGGGAGGAGTGCAAGTAATGATGTAGTCATTGGTTGATGCCTTGCTGTACGCGGTGGCGTTCCAGGCGCCGTCATTGTATAGCGACATAGCGGCTGTCTCGTTGTTGAGCGCTGAGCTCTTGCCGTTGTTCACGTATTCAAATCCCTGGCCCTTCTCGACATTGAGGTAGAATGTGACTTTGTCGTCGTAAATCTCGCAGCCATTCTTTCCATCAGGCCCGGCTCCCCACCATTTGTCAGCGACATTGTTAGGATTGAAAAGGGCGATATGGTCCTGGCGTCCGCTGTCAAGCATCCAGGTTTTCCCATTTCCTCCTATTTCTCCGGCAATCCACGTATACATCTCATCATCGAGCAGATAAAGATTCTCCGTGGTCACTCTGAGTTTCACTGAGACATCATTGGCCCTGCCGTTTGAGGCATAGGAGGTCATTGTGACAGTATAAGTTCCGGCGAACGGATAGGAAGCCAGGACCTCGTTCACTCCCGAGGCTGTAGTCCCGTTTCCAAGATCCCAGAAACAAATCACGTCAGTTCTGTTGGATCTGAGCAGATAAGTGTTGTCAACCTCTCCCGGAGTGACAATTATCTTCACATCTGTCACCCGTTCATCATCCAGACCGGGTCTTGATTCCACCGTACAGCCGGCAATGAGGCCAAGCGCGGCGATTACGTATATTAATCTATTGAGTTTCATTATTTTCTACATTTAATCAATATCCAGGATTCTGGACAAGTGTGTTCTTGGACTGGGTGATGTCATATTGCGGAACAGGCATCAGGCCTTTCTTCTGCCTGTCATACACCACGGCGTATTCGCCTTCCTCGCCGTTTGTCAGCACTGCATCAGCCACGGTGTCGCCCTGGCGGAGAATATCCCAGTAACGGTGTCCTTCAAGGGCAAGTTCAAGAAGTCTCTCGTCGAAAATCTTTCCCAATGTCAGGTCAGCCGATGTTCCTGCGGAACCGGGACCAAGAGCTCTCTCCCTCACCTTGGCATAATATGAGTGCGCTTTCTCCACTTTACCGTAACGGAACTCCATCTCGCTGGCCATCAGCAACACGTCAGCCCACCTGATTGAAGGATAATTATTCGGATAATTAAGCTCCCTGGAACCTGCAGATGCGTTATTGGCAGTAAGCGGCGTGAACTTCCGGCAGAAATAACCTGTATTCTGGAAACCTTCGGTATATTTGAGGCCCTCACCGTCATTGTCACCTTCAGGGGCATTGGCGTTAATGATTGTGGCCCAGCGTCTCGGGTCAGAAGCATCATAAGCGTCAAACAGGCGTTTGGCCACCGGTGCGAATGACCATCCGGCAGCATACGGAGCAGAGACATCCCTGATTCCCCAGAGAATCACGGCCTGGTTACCGGTGCATCCTTCCCTGTTGGACCAGTCTCCCCATTTGGAAAGATTGGAATACTGGATTGTGAACACTTCCTCAGAGCAGTTCTTGTTGGAGACATTCCACATTGGAGAAACACCTGAAGCGGCGTCTTTTGTGTAAGCGCCCGGAAGGAATGAATAATCCCCGCTGTCCGCAACATCTTCAATCATCGCCATCATCTCGGAAGCGGTGACCCCCGGAAGCTGTTCCTTGGAATAATATCCTGTGTAATATAGCCATACCCGGCATAGAAGCGACTTTGCAGCATCCACTGTCACACGGCCTTTCTCTTCGGAAGGAACCATAGTCGCCGACTGGTACATAGCCGGACTGCCGTCTGCCCTGACGGCGTTGACAGCGGCGGTCAAATCAGAAGAGATCTGAGAGTATATCTCATCAGGAGAAGCCTGCACCTGTGCATAATCAGATGGAGACAGGGACTTGAGAATGAGCGGAACATTGCCGAAAAGCCTCACAAGGTCGAAATAATAATACGCCCTTAGGAAATGGCACTCTGCCTTGTACATTTCCCTGAGGTCCTCATCATTGAACTCTGCCCCGTCAACTTTCTCGAAGAATTTGTTGCACCTGTAGATTCCGGTATAGTATTTATGCCAGAGCGCTTCAGGATAAAGGTCCGAAGCCCTCATTGAGAAACGGTCTATACGGCTGGTCTGCACTGCGTCATTGGCGCTGGCCCCGCCGGCATAGCAGCAGTCTCCGAGAATCTCGCTGACCACCTCGAAAGCGCAGTTCTGGGCACCTCCGCTGATAGCCTTGGGGGCGCTCCACATAAGTACATTGTAAGCTGCAGTAAGCGATTTATACATATCTTCTTCCGTCCTGTAGAAATTGTCCTCCACCTCGTTCATAGGAGGTGTCAGGTCAAGCAGTCCGTCACAGCTCTGGAGAAGTCCTGCGGATGGAATCAACAGGCAAATCGCAAAATTGTATATTATCTTTTTCATATTACAATCAGTTTAGAAAGACACATTGACTCCGAATGACACAGTACGTGGACGCGGATAGACTCCACGGTCAATTCCGGAGCTGAGTATCGAACCTCCATTTCCGATTTCAGGGTCATATCCCTTGTACTTTGTGAACACAAACGCATTGTCCACAGATGCGAAAGCCCTGATCTTGCGGATATAATATTTTTCCGGAATGCGGACCGTATATCCGAGAGTGATATTCCTGATTCTCCAGAAATCACCTTTCTGAAGATAGAAATCAGACGGGCGTGTCCAGTTGAGATTGGTGTCAGTCCAGGTGACACGCGGAATGCTGTTGGAAGTGCCTTCTCCGTGCCAGCGGTTCAGAATCCAGGCCCCGTAGTTGCTCATAGGCAGGTCAGCCCTTCTGAGGACACTGAATATCTCGTTGCCGGCCTGTCCGGAAGTGGAAACAGAGAGATCGAATCCGTATGCCTCAATATTGAAATTGAATCCGAATGTCACGTCAGGGAACGGATTGCCGAGATCAACTCTGTCAGAATCGTCTATGACGCCATCGTCGTTGGTGTCCTGATAACGGAAGTCTCCAGGTCGTGCATCAGGCTGTATCTGCTTTCCTTCTGAATTCACCCAATTGTCTATTTCACTCTGATTCTGGAAGATGCCAAGAGTCTTGTATCCCCAGAAATATGACATTGCGTGCCCTTCCTCCATTCGTGTAACCGCACCGGTAAGGCCCTGGACAGTGGCTCCTGTCACATAGCCCACATCAGTGCCGACATATGTAACACGGTTCTTGTTGTAGGCGATATTGGCGTCGGCTGAAATAAATACTTTGCCGAACTGGCGGCGGAAGTCAACAGAAAATTCCACTCCGGTATTCAGCACGTTTCCGGCGTTGCCCATAGGGGCGTTGTTCCCGAGAAAAATAGGAATGGAAGTCCTGACCAGCAAGTCTTTAGTATTTTTGCGATACCAGTCGAATGAGAATCCGAGACAGTCAAGAGCCCTCAAGTCAACTCCCAAATCCGTCTGCTCGGAAGTCTCCCATTTCAGATCCGGATTGGCAAGTGTCGTCGGCGCACCTCCCACAGTCAGGCTGTTGTTTGAATCCTGGGAGCCGAACGGATATGAGAGTCCGTAAGCGGATATTGTGGACATATATGCGAAATCTCCGATATTCTCATTACCGTTGCGTCCCCAGGAGGCTCTCAACTTGAGTGAATTGAGCCATACGGCATCCTGCAGGAAACTCTCATTTGAGATATTCCATCCGGCGGAGAAAGACGGGAACCATCCGAACCGGTTGTTCTGTCCGAATCTTGAGGAGCCATCGCGGCGGATAGTAGCCGTGACAATATATCTGTTGTCAAAGGAATAATTGCCCCTGGCGAAGAATGACACGAGTGACGAAGGATTGCCCGGGCCACCGCTGGCAGATGCCATAGCATTGGTAGCCATTGAAATAAATGCGTGGTCTTCGTCATCGATTCGCAGGTCGTTGCGGCTTGCGCTGAGTGAAAGGTAATTTCTTTCAAGATATGAGCCTCCGGCCATAAGAGAAAGATTGTGTTTTCCGGAGAACTGGTGGTCCCAGGAAGCATAGCCTTCGTAATTCATCCTGCTTGTCTTGGCGTAAGACTGCGACGCTCCGTTGGCCGTGGTGTTTCCTGTAGTGGAGTTCAACTTGTACATTGGAGAATAACCGAAAGAGTCATTCCAGGTGACATCAACATTTGCGGAACCTTTGAGCTTGATTTCCTTGATGATTGTCAGTTCAGCATATACGTTTCCCTTCAATGTGGTGTAATTCGATTTTCCGTGAGAGAAATGAATCCTCGCCACCGGATTGACAACCTCCTGCGAAACATACTTGGAGACACCGAATCCATTATACAGTTCGTCTGTCTGGTATTGGTCATAGACCGGTGTCAGAGGGTCCATATTCAATGCGCCAAGGAAAGGGCCTCCTGTCGAGGAGTTCTGCGATACGGACTGCTTCTTGACGTGTGTCACCACAACATTCTCTCCGACTTTCAGTACTCCACCAGGCAATAATTTGTGGTCAGCGGAGAGGTTGACAGTGTATCTCTTGAAATTGGATTTTCCTTTGGCGACAATGCCGTCCTGATCGAGATAAGATGCGGAAGCATTGAAAGACGACTTGTCTGTGCTTGCAGAGAAACGGAGATTGTGACGCATAACCGCAGCATTCCGGTTGAGAATCGCCTCCTGCCAGTCCGTTCCTTGATTGAAAGAAGCTATCTGGTCTTCAGAGAACATAGGCTGGCTGCCGGAATTGACTGCCGCCTCATTCTGGATTATGGTATATTCGTTTGCATTGAGGACATCTATCTTTCTCTGGATGTTCTGAATACCATAGGAGAAGTCGTAATCTACGCTTGAAGTTCCGCCGGAGGAATGTTTGGTCGTGATAATGATGACTCCATTTCCTCCCCTGGCCCCGTAAATAGCCGAGGAAGCCGCATCCTTCAGTATCTCCATAGATTCTATATCTGACGGGTTAAGATACTCAATGCCAGAAACAGGCATTCCGTCAACGATATAAATAGGAGTAGACGTGCCGTTGGTGCCGATACCGCGGACATATACCTGGATATCAGCACCAGGCTGACCGGAATTGGAGACGACCTGCACACCGGCAGTCTTGCCGGCGAGAGCATCGTCAGCCCTCATAATGCCAGTCCATTCAAGGTCGGACCCTTTGACTGAAGAAATCGAACCAGTCACAAGGCTTTTCCTGGTGACTCCGTATCCTATGACGACGAGTTCTTCAAGAGCCTCGGAATCAGGTTCGAGAACGACATCAATAATGGACCTGCCAACGACAGGAATTTCTTTCACGGCATAGCCGAGCATTGTGAATACAAGAACATCCTTTGAGGAAACGGAAATTGAATAACGTCCCTCTTCATCGGTCATTGTTCCCGCCGAAGTGCCTTTCACAAGAACGCCTGCCCCCGGAAGGGGTCCCTGGCTGTCACTGACAGTACCTGAGACATTCTGCTGTGCATAAATCTGATTGGCGGTCAACAATACCATCAAAATCAATGGGATTATTTTACGCATAGTACTTAGTGTTAATGCCGCAAAGTTATTATTCCTTTTTATTATATATGCAGGAAGACCCCCTACAAAACTACAACATCAGTTCGTAACCACCCCTACAAAGATTTCAATGCCACAATTTTTCATATATTTGCATAACAAAGCCACAGTATGAAACAAATCGTTTATATAGCACTTCAAGGTATGGTTGCGGCGTCGCTTGCATACCCTACATCCAGTCTACAGGCCGAGACATACGGTTTCAGGCATACGCAATTCTTCTCAGACCCAGATGGAATCATCACCAACACTCAGGTATGGGATATCACAGCAAGAGGAGAGAACAGCAACGAGATTTATTTCGCCACGAATGACGGGTTGTTTGTATTCAACGGAATCAGTATGGAGTGCCTCAAGAATGAATGCAACACCATCCTGAGAGCAGCCAGATATGACGAGCACTCTGGCAGATTATATACAGCCGGAGTGAACGAATTCGGCTGGTGGGAGAAAGATTGTTTCGGGAATATGCGCTACCACAATATCTTCCACAATCCGGATTTCCGCTCAAGCAGTTATGATTTCTGGAGAATTGCACTGCACTGCGGACAAAGGGACACTGTGGTGCTGTTCCAATGCAAGGAAATGATTTGCGAATTCAGTCCTTCTGCAGGGACAATCTCGTCAATAACACCGGAAAACAGCTTCAGGTATATGTATGACTGCGGAGAAAATGTTTATTATCAGGACGGAACGGAAATCCGCAGTTATGCCGGCAATAGACTGAATCCGGGCCAGTCAATCAGCGGCAGGGTGGTGAACATCATTCCTTCAAGACGTGGACTTATCGTAGCAGTTGAGAATAAAGGATTGATGATAATCGAGCCGGACGGAAAGGTAACTGAGCTTGACAGAGAGTCAAATAAAATTCTGGGCAAGGCCAAAATCACTGACTGCCGACGTTATGATGAGAACAGGCTGATGATAGGCACAACCGTGCAGGGCATTTTCATTACAGATGAAAACGGCAAGATTGACCATAGCATCAAAATTGACAGCGAACTCGACAATTCCACCGTTCTGTGCACAGCAAGAGACAAGTCCGGCAATATCTGGCTCGGGATGGACTCCGGCGTGGCTATGATAGACAACAGTTCTTCAGATTATTACTTGACGGACAACAGGTTCGGACAGATTCACGATATTGTGAGGATAAACGATAACGAACTTCTTATCGGCTCGAACAAAGGTCTGTTTTTAATAGGCCAGGACAGGCAGACATCCCTGATTGACGGAAGGGCCGGTTCAGTCTGGGAGATAAACTTATACAATGGACAGATTTTCATTTCGCACGACAAAGGCCTGTTCCTGCTGACAGAGAATCTGCAGATGAAACCGCTGTACACCGATACGGGTGTCTTTTGTATAAGACAGCTTCACTCAGACCGCAAGTCCTTTGTTCTCGGGACTTATTCTGGTCTTGCATTGATGAAGCTGGAATCCGGTTCAGACACGCCCTCATTTACCGGCAGAATAAAGAATTATAAAGGATTCACCAGAAATATCGATGTCGATGCAATGGACAGAGTCTGGGTCACTGTGGCAAGAACCGGTTTCGTGAGACTGTCGATGGACAGGGAGAAGCTCATTGTATCGGAAGAAAAGGCATTCGATCTGGCTGCCGGAAACGGGAAAGAAGTCTTTTCCACGATAATTGACGGCAAACTGTTCATCTGCAATTCAGACAAAGCATTCGAAGTGGACAATCCTGACGGGGAGCCGTTTGAATCAAGAGGAGCGGAAGAAATACTTCGGGAAGCAGGCCATTCGACAATAGACATCATTCAGGACGGGAACCGATTCTGGTATCACGGAGCTGACGGATTCGGTTACATAGAACGGTTCGGAGCTGAATTGAAACGTCATCACGGAGTGCTGCGCTATGCCCAGCGGGAAAGAGTGACCCATCTTTCGCCTATAGGTGAAGGCTGCGCCATCGGTTACAAAAACGGCATCGGATTCTGCTACGGCAGCTCATCATCTGACAATTCAATATCAATTTCAAAAGTACTCGCAAGAGGCTCAAGGAAAGATATTTACTATGATTTCAGGAAAAGCGGGTTCACAGTTCCGTCATCCAACAACACCATCTGTATATACGTGTCGTGCTCTATGCCCGGGAGTAACGACGTGCAGTACAGAATCTCAGGAAAAGACGAGTCCTGGCACAACGTCCTGCTTGGCGATTGCATCCAGATTCCATCTCTTTCTTTCGGAAAACATTCCATCGAGATACGCAGCGCCTCAAACCACAATGCAGCCTGCAGCCTGCCAGTGAAAATACAAGTTCCCTGGTATATTTCCTGGGAAATGATTCTTGTTTATGGAATACTGATTATTCTGATGATTTCAGGGACAAGAGTATATTACAAAGAGAAAAACCGCAGGATACAGGAGGAAGAGATAAAAAGGCTGGAATACCAGAATCTTCTGAAAGAGAAGAAAATATCGGAAATAGAAAAGGAAAAACTTCGTAACGAATTGAAATATAAAGGGAAAGAATTAGCCAATATGGCTTTGAACAATTCCCGCAGGAAAGGTATGATCAGCGGCCTTATTGCCAAACTGGAAAAAATCAGCACATACGATGACTCGGACGAAATAAAACAGAACGCTTCAGCCCTGATCAAGCAACTGGACTCCCAGCTGAAAGACGAATCTGAATGGCAGAAATCAGAGGACTATTTCAACACCATCTACGACGGACTGCTTGACAGGCTGAAAGCATCTTATCCATCTCTTTCAAAAACAGATTTGAAACTCTGCGTTTATATAAAGCTCAATATGTCCACAAAAGAGATTGCCGACCTTATGAACATCTCTCCGAGAAGTGTGGAAATGGGAAGATACCGGCTGCGGAAGAAACTCGGACTTCGTCCGGAAGATGAAATCAGTTCAATTCTTAAATAAATCGAGAGGGCGTCCGTGAAATCCAGGACACCCTCTCATCGAATTAGAAACCAGAGCGGAAAACGGGGCTCGAACCCGCGACCTTCGGCTTGGGAAGCCAACGCTCTACCAGCTGAGCTATTTCCGCATAATCCCATCCAAACCGAACGGGACTACAAATTTACGGAAAATTTCAACAATTGCAAATTTACCGTCATTATTTATTCAGGGCACGGCATATATTGAACGTGCTCCGGCCCAGCTAAACATACAGGAACCGTTTGATACTCCCCTTAGGTGTCTTCGCAAACGGCTCATAATGAATCTCATACGAAGACACTACAGAATATGCCGGTACAATTTTGTTCAGGGACTCGAGATTCGAATCCATAATCTTCACAAGACTTTCAGAATCCGTTCCTGCATCCGCAAGAGCATTCTGGTCAGGCACAATCAGCGCCACAAGTTTCTCATTCCTGCTGGCAATCAGCGACTCCGCCACAAAAGGCATATTGTTCAGTATCACCTCAATTTCTTCAGGATAGATATTCTGTCCGTTGGAAGAAAGAATCATACTCTTGCTGCGGCCGACGAGGAACAGGGTTCCCTCTTTGTCCATTGTTCCAAGATCTCCGGTGCGGAACCACCCGTCTTCAGTGAAGACAGCATCAGTAGCCTCCTGATTCTTGTAATAACCAGCAAAGACGCAATCACCTTTCACAAGGACCTCTCCGGCGATTTTCGTCGGATATTTGGAATCAATCTTCACCTCAATATGCTCTGTCACAACCTCTCCGACAGATTTGAGTTTATATGCACCGACGTGTCCGAGAGAGATTGTAGGAGCACATTCCGTCATACCGTAGCCTGTCACGAAAGGTGTGGCAAGTTTCACGGCGAGAAGTTGCTCAATCTGGTCAGGTATTGCTGCGCCACCAGTCACGAACACCTCAATATTTCCGCCCATTGCGGAAATGAAGATGGTCCTTAGAGCCTCGCAGAAATCCGGATTGCTGTCATAAGCGGCCAGCTTTGACTTTCCTGTCTTGCTGTTTATGAACTCTCCGATTGACTCGTCTATCATCTTCCTGAGAATCAGAGGCACAGCGAAGAAAACCTTCGGACGGAACTCCCTGAGAGCTGGCTTGAGATTGGACGGAACCGGCGGGACATAAAGGATTACCAGATGCATTCCAGTGCACAGAGGAGTCACCATATCATACGTCAGGCCGAAAATATGGGCATATGGAAGAACGCTCACGTAATTCTCTCCCTCCCTGTACGGAAAATGTGACGGAATCAAATCCACATTGGCGCTGAAATTCCTGACAGTCAGCATCACGCCCTTCGGGAAACCAGTGGAACCGGAAGTGTACATTATACCGCAGAGATCATCCATCGGACGGTCTGGATAATTCACATCCTCCGGCTTCATTCCGTCCGGATGGGCCTGTGCGAACCTTGCATCACGGCCTGCATAGATTTCGTCAAAACCGTCCCTGAAAGCAAGGAGCTCACCGCTCTTGAGGTCTATCACCCCCAGAAGCTGAGGCATCTGGGCAAAGTCCATATCCTTGAATATCAATTTCTCGGTGAAAAGGAGACGGCTGTCGGAATGGTTGACAAGAGCCTGTGTATCGTGGGCGGTGAACCCGTTGAACAGCTCAACAGCCACATATCCTCCTGACACGGAAGCCATAAAAATTTTCGCCCAGTTGGCGGAACTTCTTGCATTAATGGCAATCTTGTCTCCAGGGTTCAGGCCCGCAGCCTTCATACTGAGATGAATCTTCTCAATATCGGCAGCTAACTGGCCGTATGTTACAGAAGAAGTCCTGAACTCGTCCAGGGCAGGTTTGTCCCAGCATCTTTTTACTGTTTTCTCAAACGTCTTGATAAAATATTCCATAATCAACAATAAATTTTTTATGTCTTTTAGTTGCCAAAATTAGAACAAAGTTCGTTTTTTCACAAACAAAGGTAAGAAAACAACCTATAATTTATATAAATAACTACATTTTGGATATTAAAAACAAAGGATTACCTTTGTCTCAAACTAAAGCCTATGTCGGACAGCACTAACGAAATACGATGGCTTGAGGCTCTTGGGAAAGGCGACAAGAATGCATTCGCATCCTTGTACCGCGCCTATGCCGGCAAGTGCGTCAATTTCGCATTGATGCTGACCAAGGACGAACAGACCTCACGTGACATCACTCACGATGTTTTCATAAGAATTTGGAAAAAGCGGGAGACCATCGCACGGGTGGACTCATTCTCGCGCTATCTCTTCCGGATGATGCGCAACGGGGTGATGGACCATTTCGAAAGAAATCAGATAAACAGAAAGTTCATTGCCCGGCAGACAATGGAGATTGAGGAGTTCAAGTCCTTCATCGACGAGAAAGTGGAACTTGATGAACTGCAGGCACTCATAGCCAAGGCATTGGAGAAAATGCCCCAGCAGAGACGTGAGGTTTTTGAGTTAAGTAGATACAAAGGATTGAACAACAATGAGATAGCCACACATTTCGGCATAAGTATTCGGACTGTTGAGAAGCATATTTCAAATGCACTTTCAGATATCAGAAAAGAATTGAAAGAAAATTTTGCTTGAAGCGTACGTGTTCGGAACGGGAAAAGAGTCAGTATTAAAAAACAGCGGTTTAATGACGAAAAAGACCATCAAAGAGACAATCGAATCATTCTCGAGAGGAAATTTTCCCGAGGAAATCAACTCCGGCTTCGAAAAATGGATGCTGGACAGTGATTCCGCTGCCGAAAAGGACAGCGCACTCGAGGAAATATGGAGCGGAATTGACAGCCGCCCACTCAGGGAAGGTCTGACGGATGATCCTTTCGACCTTATTGCGGAGGCGGACTCATCAAACAGCAGAAGAAAACTCAGAAGCAGGGTGCGCAGACTTTTGATTGCCGCTGCCAGCACTGCGGCTGCATTTCTCACACTGGCAGGAGTTTACAGGCTCGGGGCAATTTCAGGATCCGGAATGTGCCTTGCGTCTGCTGAACATTCCAAAAGCAGTTTCGTCCTTCCTGACAGTTCCAAAGTATGGCTCAACAGCGGAAGCCGCCTATACCTTACTAATGGACTGAAAGGCAGAAAACGCGAAGTCAGGCTCGAAGGGGAGGGTTATTTCGAAGTGGCCCGCAATGAAAAAAGACCGTTTATCGTGAAAACTGACAAAATGGACATCACGGTGCTCGGTACAAAATTCACTGTGACCGCTTATGAGAACTTCCCGTATTCCGCCTGTCTTGCCGAAGGTAGCGTCAATGTAAGCGGCAGGAATGTTCCGGAAACAGTTCTGAGACCAGGAGAAATGCTCTCCGAGAGCGGGGACGGAAACACCTGGAGACTTGAGCAGGTGCGCGCGTCCAACTTCACGGCCTGGGCTGGAAGCCAGATGACATTCGACGAGATTCCGCTAACTGACATCGTGGAGAGTCTGGAGCACTGGTACAATGTGGAATTCGCATTCAGCAGCGCGGAGGCTTTCAAAGGAATCAGGCTGTCACTGACAGTAAGGACGGAATCCATTGAAGAGCTATTAGATGCAATCGAGGCCATTTCCGGCGTGCACTTCCGCATCATTGACCCTCGTCATATTCTGCTGTTCATTGATTAATAATTAATAACCGACACAATGGAACAGAGAAAAACTGTTCTGGCAGCCTTGTTGCTGCCAGTGCTCATCATTTGCCATATTCCTCTGTCGGCCCAGGTTCCAAGAGCCTCCGTCCACAAGGAAAATGTGCCAGTAAAGGAAATACTGAAAACAATCGAAAAAGCTACCGATTATGTCTTTTTCTGGAATGCGGCCGACTTCGATGCCAGCAGGAAAGTGTCTGTGAATATGGAGAATACACCTGTCACCGACATCATTTCCAAAATTCTTCCCGGCTTCGAATGCCGTATCGACAAAGGCAAAATCATCCTTGTAAAGGCAGCGGAAAAGGACGACGCCTGTCAAAAGAGTTCTCCGGTCAGAAAACCCGTCACCCTGAAAGGCAGGATCCTGGATGACAAACGGGCGCCACTGCCGGGAGCGGCTGTTGTTGTGCGGCTGGACGGACACAATTACGGAACCACATCCGATGTTGACGGCAACTTCATCCTTGACCTGCCAGCCGAGCCGGAAACAGGATGCCCGGTGACCGCTTCTTTTATAGGATACCTTGACAAGACTGCGTCATACAACGGAAGCAACACATTCGAATTCGTCCTCCGGCAGGACGAAGAGCTTCTGTCTGAATCAGTTGTGGTCGGCTATGGCAGACAGGAGAAAATAAATCTGACAGGT
The DNA here is from genome assembly GCA_029007435.1 of Bacteroidales bacterium. Classification (GTDB taxonomy): domain Bacteria; phylum Bacteroidota; class Bacteroidia; order Bacteroidales; family UBA932; genus Cryptobacteroides. The sequence goes on along the minus strand of JAQXHU010000088.1, from coordinate 2,185 downwards.
TCCGTAGCGGCCATATCCAGCGACAACCTGACCCGCAGGCCTGTAATGAGAGCCACAGCATCCCTTGCAGGTCTCGCCAGCGGCGTATCTGTCACACAGACATCAGGACAGCCTGGTTCAGACGGCGCCACTGTCCGTATCAGGGGTATCGGAACTCTCAACAATTCCGCCCCGCTCGTGCTGATTGACGGAATATCCGGACAACTCGACGGAATCAACCCGAACGACATCGAATCAATATCAATATTGAAAGATGCCGCCTCATCTGCAATATACGGTTCCAGAGCAGGTAACGGGGTCATTCTCGTAACCACCAAAGAGGGCACACAGGACAGGATATCAGTTACTTACAATGGATATGCAGGATTCCAGTCCCCTACCGCACTGCCTGACTTCGTCTCCAATTATGAATATATGGAGAATATCAACAAGGCTTATGCGAATGAAGAAAAGCCCCGCTGTATTCTGGGCAATATATTGCCGACTGGCTGAGATACAGGAAAATCGACCCCGACCACTATCCGGACAATGACTGGCAGAAACTGCTGATGACCGGCTCGGGATTCACCCAGAACCATCATATCAGCGTCAGCGCCGGAAGCAAGCACTTCAAAGGGTTCGCCTCCTTCGCCTACCAGAGCCAGGACGGAATAATGGAGCATTTCTCGGCCAACAGATATTCGCTCAGGGCCAACATCAGCGCCGATGTGACTAAATGGCTGACAGCAGGACTGCTTGTGGACGGCCGCCGTTCAACTACGGAAAGTCCTTCATACCAGTCCAATATGAAATCCGCAATAAACAGGATTCCAGGTATCTACACTTGCATTCTGACAGACGGGAGATGGGGAACCGGATACAACCAGCGCAACGCCCTCGCCCTCGGAATGGACGGCGGACTCACCACCGCAGTGTCAGACAACCTGAGAGCAACATTCTCGGTTGGGTTCAAGCCGGTGAAAGGACTTGACATTGATTTCAAATGGACACCAAACCTGACCAACAGCTACAAAAAGGTGATGCGTAAAACCGTGGCGATGTACGAGCCTGATCTTGAGTCACCTGCAGCGGAGGCTCCGGCTCTCAGCTCGCTCAGCCAGTCAGACGACAAGACCACGATGACAACCCTCCAAGTCATTGCCAATTACAGCAAAGAGTTCAGTAGAGGACACAAATTGAACATCCTCGCTGGTTACGAACAGATTGATTACCAGACAAAAGGCATCTCTCTTGCCAGAGAGGGCTTCATTCTTCCCGAATATGAAGTGATGGATGCGGGCTCCGCAGAGAATATGAGCAACGGAGGTAACGCCTCATCGTGGGCGCTTCTCTCCGGATTCGCCAGAGTGAACTGGTCATACCGTTCCCGTTACCTTTTGGAAGCAAATGTCAGGGCTGACGGTTCTTCGAGATTCGCCAAAGGCAACAGATATGGCGTCTTCCCTTCCTTTTCCGCCGGATGGCGTATCTCCGAAGAGCCTTTCCTGAGAAATGCCGGATGGCTCAACAATCTGAAAATCAGAGTATCCTGGGGCCTGCTCGGAAATCAGGAGATAGGTACATATCCGGCGTATGCCACAATAAAGTTCAATCCGGCGTATGCATTCGGTGGCAAACCGGCTGACGGAGGTTACCAGACCGCTTATGCAAACAGCGGGATTTCCTGGGAATCTTCAGAGACGGTTGACGCCGGTATTGACCTGAGCCTTTTCGGAAACAAGCTGACCGCTTCTTTTGACTGGTACAGGAAGAATACGACCGACATCCTGCTCAAACTGCCTATTCCGAACATCACGGGACTGACAGAACCATATCAGAACGCCGGTGTCGTAAGGAACACCGGATGGGATCTGGAAATAGGGCACAAGAACTCGGTAAAAGACTTTTCATATTCCATATCATTCAATCTGTCAGACGTTTACAACAAGGTCATCGACCTGAAAGGGGCCGGCCCGATTATCAGCGGATACACTGTCATTGACGAGGGTTATCCAATCAATTCACTATACGGATATAAGTCCGACGGCCTGTTCAGAAACAGAGTGGAGCTGATAAACCATCCATCCCAGAAATATTTCGGCAACTATTCTCTCGGAGACATCAGATATGTGAATGTAAGTGATGAGGATGGTACTGAGAATGTCATAAACGCTTATGACCGTACCATCATCGGAAACCAGATACC
>JAQXHU010000087.1 GCA_029007435.1 Bacteroidales bacterium | reverse complement strand
GCTGCCATAGCCGTAACGGTAGCCGTATCTGTAACCGTAGCGGTAGCCGTAACGTCCTCCTGAGCTCTCTGTCGCATTGAGTATCAAGCACATATTCTTGTACTTCTTCTGGGAGTAAATTGACTCAAGCTCAGGCAGCATAGCCCTTTCAAACAGTCCTGCCCTGACAATGAATACTGTCCGGTCTGCAAGAGTCTCAATTATCTGGGTGTCAGCCACAATGTCCACCGGAGGACAGTCTATGAACACGTAGTCATATTCACTTCTCGCTTCTTTGATAAGGGTTGCAAGTCTCTTGTCCTCAAGTAGTTCTGTCGGGTTCGGCGGAAGCTTTCCGACAGGCAGCACATCGAACGAACTGTACTCATTGCTGTGGCAGATGAGTTCTTTCCAGTCTCCGGCTCTGTGTGACAGGTAATCTACTATACCTTTTGACGGATAATTGACATAGGCGGATGAGGAAGCATGCCTCAGGTCCCCGTCTATCAGAAGTATCCGTTTACCCTTTATGGCGAAACTGATGGCAAGATTGACAGTCAGGAATGACTTGCCCGAACCAGGGTTGAATGAAGTGAAGACGAAAGTGTTCTTCTCCGAGTCTTTTCCTGCGATGAATTCCAAGTTCGTCCTCAGAACCCTGAACGCCTCGTTGGCGATGTCCCTGCTTCCTTCCTTCACCACAATCAGCTGATGTTTCTCCTCGTGGTGCATCTTGAGGTGTCTCTTCCAGTTCTTGATGTCATCCTCAGCTCCGCAGAGAGGGACTTCCCCGACGAACGGAATGGATATATTCTCCAGGTCCTTGCGGCCGCGCACCTTCGTGTTAAGGCTCTGTATCAGATAGATGACTCCGAAAGGAACTGCCATTCCAACCACCAGGGCCACGAGCAGAATCATATTCCTGTTCGGAGAATCAGGTGTCCTGCTGCCGGTCGGAGGAGTTATTATTCTGGTGTTGTATGCTGTGAAAGCCTGCGAAAGCTCGTTCTCTTCCCGTTTCTGGAGGAGGAACAGGTACAAAGCTTCCTTGACTTTCTGCTGGCGCTCCACCGAAATCAGGTATTTGGCCTGGGTAGGGTTGGAGGCTATCCTGTCAGTGCTCTGTTTTTCGCTCGCCTGGAATCCGCGGATTTTGGTTTCAATCGCATTTATCTCATTGTCAAGCGATTTGAGGATTGCCTCGCTCATTGCCCCAAGTCCTCTGTCCATATCCACCACAAGAGGGTTCTGGTCGCTTGAATTGGCCGCCAGGCTGTTGCGCAGCAGGAGCTTGTCATTGAACTCGCTTATCTGTTTCTCAAGCGCGGCGCTTTCAACACCGGAATTGGCAGGAAGCAGCTGCAATTTGTTGCCCTGGTTCTGCTGGATGAATGTCCGGATGTATTTGGCCATATACAGCTGGTTGTTCAGCGAAAGTACCTGATTGTTTGCGATATTCGCATTCTGCATATACATATCGGACGCCGCCTGGATGTCCGGTATGAGGTGCTCGCTCTTGAATGACGAAATGTCGCTGTCCACATTGCCGAGTTCCTGCTCAATGACCTTGAGCCTCTCGTTTATGAACATGGAAGTGCTTACGGCAATCTGGTTCTTGTCCTTGACCCAGTTCTCGTTATATACGGAAATGATGGTGTTGAGGATGTCCTCGGCGCGTTTCGTGGAAACGTCCTCGTAGCTCATGTCAATGACTGTGGCGTTCTTGTTGTTCAGCGAGGCGGTGAACCTTGCAGAACAGCCTCTTGCAGCCCCGAACACTGATGTCCTGTTTACATAGATCTTATGCTCCTGGCCGTCAAAGTTTTCTGCCGGAGTTATAACAATCCGGCCGAGCGGAGTACTGAGTGTGTCGCCGATATTGCCACTCACCGGACCGTCTATGTCTTTGTCCTTCATACGGAAATCCGACAGGCTGACTTTCCCGCCAGGTGCGATGTTCATCTGGAAAGAGCCGTACAGCTCGTCCCCGCTGTCAACGAAAGAAGCCTTCACGGGAAGGGATGTGCCGTAAAGTGTATTGCGGTGGAAAGTTCCGTCCTCTTCATAGTTGACATCGAGGTGCAGCCTCTTCACCACCTCCCACATTATCGCAGGAGACTGTATGGAAATCAATTCATTATATACATTCGTGCTGGAACTGAATATTCCCATATCGGCGAATGAGCTAAGCTCGCTGGACAGTGAACTTGAGCCTTTTCCTTCTTCCTTGATGAGAATCGCGGCTGAACGTGTATAAACCGGAGGTGTGCGCAGAATATAGAGGAATCCGGCGCACAGCGACACAATAAGCGACAGCACGAACCATTTCCATTTCGACAGGCAGAGCGCAAGAAGGTCCTGGATGTTCAGAAAATCATCGTTCTGAATGTTTTCATCGTTATATGTTGTCATAGCTGTGCGGTTTTAATTTTGCAAGATGTTGACGATGAGGACTGCTACGGATGTCAATACGGAAGCTATTGAAATCCAGAATGATGTTGACCTGACGTTGTTGCCGTTTACGGTGGACTGGCGGCGTTTGTAGTCGTTAGGGTCAACATAGATGACGTCTTTCTGCTGTAGATAGAAAACAGGGGAGTTATAGACGTTCTCGCCTGAGGTCAGATCGACCGAGAACACCCTCTGGACGCCGTCTATTTCCCTGAGTACCCTGACATTGTCCCTGCGGCCATAGATGGTAAGGTCGCCCGCCATTCCGATGGCGTCGAGGATGGAGATTCTGTCCTGGTTGAAATTGTAACGTCCCGGTGTTTTCACTTCTCCGAGAATGGAGAAGTACATATTCATAAACTCGACGGTGACGACAGGGTCTTTGACGAGGTTGCGCTCGATGAGTTCACTCTTGATTGTGGCTGCGACTTCTTCCCTTGTCTTGCCGCCGACTTTGACGCTGCCGAGAATAGGGAAATCAATATTTCCTTGACTGTCAACATTGTAGCTGGCGACGCTCTGGTTCTGGGAGACTGTGTTCGACTCCGCCCCGAGATATCTTGAGATTACCGGAAGGTTGAACAGGTTGGCCAGCTGCGGGTCCTTGCTGTTCACGATGATGGTGAGTTTGTCCTCCGGTCTTACAGTTATGTTCTTCTCGACTTGTGTGGTGTAGGAACCGCCGTCTTCCAGATCCTGGAAATAGCTTATATTCCCGACTGTCTTTTTGGCTGAGCCGCATCCGGCAAGGATGAGGACTGCCGCCAAGGCTGCGATTGATGATCGTATGTTCATTGTCTTAATATGTTACTATAAATAATGTTCACTTTCTCCTGTTCCTGCGAGATACTCCTCTTTTGAGACTATCTGCAGGAATTCAGGCTCTATGTCGGTCGTTGACACAGCCGCGAGCTGGGGAAGCTCCACAACTACGCGGCGGCCTTTTCTACCTCTCTGGCTTATCAGGCGTCCGACAACGCCGTCGAACTCTCCTCCGACAATGCGGATGTAGTCTCCTCTCTTGAGTCTTATTTCTTCCGGTCTGAAATAGAGGAGGTCTTTTTCGTAATGCTCTGAAACGATGCGGAAACTTTCCATCTGCCAGTCAGGAACGACAAGAGGTGTCCTGTGCCCGTCTTTCCTGCAGGTGGCGAATCCCATAAACGAATAATTCTGCTGAAGGCTGTTGATGATTGCGTAAGATGAATGGACGAATATCATATTGGGAATGAGCGGAGCGAGCACTCTTCTTGGCTTAGAATTGATGTTTCGCAGCACGTAGCGCTTGGGAATGAAATACCGCAGTCCTTTTTCTTCGCTCAACACTTTCTCCACCCAGTGTGATTTCTGGGCGTAAGCGTTTATGACAAACCATTGGGGTACACCCCGGGACTGTGCTTTCAGCTCCTCCAAAATAATGATTTACTTTCTTCATCTCCGGCATTGTCTCTTGCAGATACTTGCCGGATTATTCACTTATCTGGGCCACAGCCAATTCCATAACTCACTCCTCTGGGTTGTAAATGGCTTAAAATAAACTATTTACGAGAAGAATGTAACTTGAAATCCACTGATGAACCCGCCTTGTCAACAGCATCGCTGTCATTGTTTTGTATGCGAAGTTACTCAAATAAATAATAAATAGCAACAACTTCGCATATAATTAATTATTTGCCTTTCATATCCGGATTTCCTGTTTTTGTTTATAAAACTGTCCAGTCCAATACTGGGCTGAAAGTTATGTCAACGGGGTGCCTGTCGTTATGGAGAGAATGAGGGCTATCGCAATAATGGCGCCTCCGAACAGCAGTACGTACATAATGTTGATGAACATTGCCTTGAGAAACAGTTTCACCATATTGACAGCCAGGTGCTTCAACCTCTCGTACCAAGGACCGGGACAGTCTGTCCGTGAACCGTACACCCTGTGCAGTGCTGCCATCAGATATGCCGTAGCCAGGAAGAATACAAGTTCATCCGTGTCCCAGCTTGTATCTCCTATAATGAAAGATATTCCGGAATATACTAAAATCAGGATTTCAAGAAAAGCGGCATAATGCAAAGTGAATACGAAGTGGGTGATGTAAGTCCTGTTTCTTCGGATATTGCAAATCTGTACCATCGCGGCCGCAAACGGGCTGAGTATCAATATGGCAATAGGCAGATAGACTTTCAGCGCGCCCAGGATTTTCTCTGCGAGGTCGGCCTCAGCGTCTTCAACTCCGTTTACGTGAAATCCGGCAGTCAGCACAAATACGGCTACTACAACAACCAGCAGAAACATATTCATTTTCAGCGGATGGACATACGAATTTATCTTCCCTGCAAGGAACTCTTCTGTCAGGAATCCGGGCCTGCGGAACAGCTGCCATACGGTTGGAAATATCTTTCTGTCAAACTGATAGGCATTTGAGAAATATTCCATTACGAAACTGCCGAACGACTGCCCGAGATCCTGGGCCTGCTGTCCGCACTGGTGGCAATACGGGCCGACAAGCTCGGCGCCGCAGTTCTTGCAGCATTTATAAGGAATGCTGCCGGACTTTCTCTGCCTGCGCAGCCTCTTCAGTTCGATAAGCCTTTCAATCTTTCTCCTGCGGTTTCTTAATGTCTCCCGAATCTTCATAAGTCAAGCGGTTGGAATAATGTGGCCTACATAAGGCCGAGCAGGCGGCTTCTGGACAGCAGGCAGGCTCCGATCGGACCGGCTTTCTTGCCGAGTTTGGACATTTCCACAGACGTGTCCTTGCTGACCATATTGAGAGAATGTTTGTTGATGGCGCTCTTGATAGGCAGGAGCAGGTAGTCCTTGCTTGAGGACATCCTTCCGCCAACAACCACGAGGTCAGGGTTGAAAATGTTTATCAGGCCTGCTATGGCTCTTCCGAGAATGTTTCCGACGCACTCAACGCATTCTATGGCAAGCATATCCTCGTCCGCAAGGGCGTTGATGATGTCGTCCAGAGTTATCTCGGCTCCTGATTTGAATTTCTCCGAGAGAATGGAGGCCTTGCC
>JAQXHU010000086.1 GCA_029007435.1 Bacteroidales bacterium | reverse complement strand
TCCTCCGTCCTTTTGCGTTCATCTTCTGTCTTGCAATTCGCAAGGATTTCATTTCTCTTTTCAGTTGAAATGATAAACGCCTCGTTGCATCCGGTAAGGACTCCTCGATATATATTAATATCCCAATCCTTCAGTGGTGTTCCAACAGCTTCAATCTTCCGCTTGATGCTCTGCTCGATTGGAGACAGGATTACCCAGCTGTCACCTCCGGAGAAGTCACAGAATGTACCCTGCTGCTGAACAAAAACGCTCAGATTATTGATACTATCTTTGTTCTGTTTATTTGTAACTGCGCACCGGGTATGATGGGTGTTTTTGCTCTTCTCGTACAACAGGATATTCGTATCAACGGTTGCGCTCTCAAAAATCTTCACCCCACCAAAATCTATCATCAACTTAGGATCGGTATTATTCGCGAAGAATGTACGCAGCTTCTCTCCATATCCTGCCCGCATCCACTTATTTGAGGTGATAAAGCAAAGGTGTCCATTCTCTTTCAGAAGCTGCCATCCACGTTCATAGAACAGGCAATAGATATCTCCTGTGCTTGCAAAAGACTGAAAGCCGCAAGGCGCGTATAATTTGTTAAGCTCTCCACCATTATTCTGGAGCTGAATGTACGGAGGATTGCCAATAATGATGTCAAAGCCATCTTTCACGTTAAACATCCACTCCGCAGAAAAGAATGGCGAGGAGGCGTTTTGATCATACGGATTCCACTTTGCCATCTGCTCAGCATCTTCTCTTGTTGCCAAATCATTATCTGCGAGTAATGTCGCAAGAGTCAAACGAAGTTCATCATCTTTCTCACGAAGTCTTCTCTTTTGAGAAGCCGACTTTGCCAAGAAGTGGTCTTCCCTAAGCCGAATCAAGGCATCTTTCGTTTCCTGAATCCTCGGATCCTCGAACAAATTCCCTTGCGCTTCTTCAGACTTCTTGTCTATCAAAGAGTTGGCGCAGACAAATTTTGTCTCAAGGTTAGGCAATGTCGGAATACCGAAATTAGGTTTATTCTCATCCTTCTCGCAGTCGCAGATAAGTGATATAAAGAACCTTAACTTGCTAATCTGAACGGCAATACTCTGTATGTCAACCCCATAAATACAGTTTTCAATTATTTGGAGTTTAAGGCTATATACATCAGTCTCAGGGCTCAGTTTCGTAATCAGATCTACAATGCGATTAAGCAGTCCCATCGGGAAGGCTCCAGAACCGCACGCAGGGTCGAGAATTTTTATAGATTTGAGCTTCTCCGTTATATCTTTATACAGATCACGTTTGGCCGGATCGTATTGATAATCCGAACTAAGCATTTCACGAACTTCATCAGATTCTCCAAGATACGAGATAATACTCTCGTCCACCATATAGTTAACAATCTCTCGTGGTGTATAGAACGATCCACTCTGATTTCGAGCAGTTTCCTTTGTCTCTGGGTTGTAGGCTCCCAGAAGATTCTCAAACACCTTGCCCAGCAATTCCGGATCCAAGGCCACCTGCTGTTCATTTGGCGTATTCTCCTCTATGGTGAAATTGTATCTGCTTAATATCGAGAAGAGACCTTTATCCTGTTTAAAAAAGAGACTATTTGGAATGAAGGCGCGGTTTCTATATCGGCCATCAGCAAATTTTTTATCATTCCGGCTGAAGCCATCAAAGTTATATGCCTTCTGAACACCGTCAATAGTTTTTGTCTTATCAAGGCATTCGAAGAGGCCACCATTCAAGAAAGGAATTCCAGAGAACAACTTAATCACCTCATCTTCTGGAATGCTAAACATTTCTTCATAACGGTATAAGGTCTTTACATCTTTCGATGCTAACTTTGCGAATCCACGATGTTTTCCCTCTTCATCTTCGATAGCACGATTAAGGGTAGCAAAGAACAAGTTCTGTAAAATGGCATTGTAATAATTACCTGAACTATCGCTCTCTGGATCAAAGTCTTTCAATATGGTTGAGATAAAGGATGCCTCAAACAATTTATTTGGGACGAGGTCCTTCTGTTTGATGAACCAGACGAACATCAATCGAGTAATAAGCCGGATGATTTTAGTATCGATGTTCTCTCTGTCATCATCTTCAATGGCAGTATTATTCGGGAAGTATACACCGCTTTCCTCGCTAATAGCCCACTGATACCATTCGAACAATTCATTGTAAAACTGCTTAGTAAGAGCTTCTACTGAGAATGCGTTTTTGATATTTTCAAACGATATCCCTTTTTCCTGAAGGAACAGGAATCTGGAAACCGGTGTATTGTATAAATTGTTGGATTCACCAAAAACATAGGTGTATCGTTTTGGCGACATTTGTTCCTCTTTGATATTACAAATCAAGGAAAGACGCCAATTATTATTCTCTGAGAACACAGCTATAGCCGCATCAAATTCTCCCCACTGAGGGTTCACAAATGATTTGACTAACTGATTAAGCCCCACCTTTTTATGAACAACTGACCCTTTAGATATCGTGTACCAGAACAGACCAATCCTGAAATGGTCAGTACTATTAAGCGTTCCAAGGAAATAACCACGCTCTTCGTCAGACTCATTTATCAACTCAGGAGTTTTTCTTATCTCTTGTGCATTAAAGAAATCCTGCAGAAATACCTGCCAATCTGCGAGATTGAAAGAGGATTGAAACAAAGACCTCAAATCAGAGTTAGAATATATTCTTGCCATAATATCTGCTATCTAAAGGTTTCAGAAATAATAATTTTGGGATCAGATATCTCCTGTTGCTTTTTCTGTCCATCCGATAAATCTGAATGGTACTCATCAACCAAACGATCAATCTTAAGAGTTATCTCATACTCTTGGCTCTTCATTTTCATACGATCGTTCTTGTACTCTCCGGAGAGAGCCTTAAGATCTCTTGGCAGATGAGCGTAAACACCTTCCGATACATAATTCATCAGAATGTCACATTTTTCCTTTAATTCGACATCATCTGTAATTTGCTTTATCGTCCTGAGGAACTTGTTTGCAATGAGAGAAATCTTATCAAGATCGGTCCGTTTTGCCGTATGGTCATCGGTAGATTCCATTACAGCATAAGTATAACTTTCAAGAGCCCTGTTAACGTGCTCGAAATGCAAGTTATCAGAACCAAAAGGAGCAGGAGCCTCTTCTGGCTTGGCCTTAAGATATTTTACCGCTTCAAGAAAATCAATTGGCATTGACAGAGTCTTCGTGACACGATAAAACTCTGTCTTGATGTCAGAAGATACAAAGACAATGGACTCTCCGGAATGTTTTCCGGTATCTCTCATAACTCGACTTTTCATCGGGAGGGACTTAATCTTATTATAGAGTTTCCTGTCTTTATTATAAAGCTCACGGACCTCACGCAATAGCTGGATCTTCTTGTCAACGGCATCGTGAACGTTGCTGTCAAACATCTCAAATTGCTTAACAATTTCCTCGCGAGAATAAATTTGCGCGTCTTCTCCAAAAGCAGAGTGGAACCCCTGTAGTTTCAAAAGCGCATTTTCGTACAACTGTATCTCTTTATTTCCTTGCTGCGAAGGATAAAACATGTAGTTGTAAATATTATCTGCGACTGATCCGATTCGATTGACACGTCCTATTCTTTGCATAAGCCTTGTGGCGTTCCAAGGAGAATCATAGTTTACAATAACATTTGATCGATGCAGGTTTACACCTTCAGCAAGGACATCCGAAGTCAGAATAATATTATACTGATTCTTCTTTTCCCGTGAATTGGCGTCAAAATTTTCTTTAATAATCTTGCCAACCTTATTCCGGTTTTCTGAGGTCACAAGTATGACATCATTAAGGCCGAGTTCGTTTGTCATTTTCTTGTAAAGGTAGTTCAATGTATCTACGCTTTCCGAGAATATGACCAACTTGCCGCCCTGATTGATGGAAGGAGACATGAGTTCTGATGCCAAAACCGCTTTGAATTTATCAAACTTCGGATCGGTATCCTCTTTATCCCAGTCTTCGTTGAGGTAATTCAGAACCTCAAGATCATCATGAAGAAGTTTCAAAAAATTCGGATCAAAATCTTCCGGTTTGAACAAGATATCTTCTTCCAGATAACCTTTTTCGATGGCGTGTTCAATTATCTCGTCAAGCTCCATCCCTTTAGCTTGTAAATCCTTAACTTTCAGGTCTGGAGCTATTATTACCTTGCCCTCTTCAAACATTTGTATCATGTCTGCCGTAATCTTCTGAAGAGTGTGCAAAGACTTCTTGAACGCATAAAAACTGCTTTCAAGTCGTTTTACCATATGAACACGATAAATACCAGCAAGTGTCTGACCAATATGTTCTGCGTTATTATATCGTGCTTTCAGTTCCGGCTTGAGAAATTCAATTGCTCGGTATCTGGCGTATTCCAGATGCATAGGATTTTGAGTATCAGTCAAAAAGCTCAGAGTCTCATAGAACCTGTTGCTGGTATCTTCATCCATTTGATATTCAAGTTCATTCGGCGGAAGGATGGTCGGAAATACAATCCCCTGTTGCTGTAAATCTTTTCTATAGTCCGCATCATTTAGAATATTATGGCGCGTCCTACGAACAGTTACCTTGTCAATAACCTTCTCGCGAATCTCTGCATAGATTGCGTCAACCTCCTCAGTTATATTTCGAGAATCGCGCTCTCTCATGAGTTTACTATAATTCTGAATATGTGGCGCAAAAAATGCCTTCAGATTTGGGATTCCATCAATTGTACAGCTTTGACTGTTTTGAAACAGCAATAGCTGATTCAACAGATCTTGAGGCCTATTGTTTAGCGGAGTCGCGGAGAGAAGCATAACTTTCTTTTGATAGCTCCTCAATAAACCAACGTTAGAACATGGAGATTTGCATATTTTCTGAAGCTCATCATACTTCCCTGATTGGTCGCTTCTAAAACCATGAGCTTCATCTACGATAATCAGATCGAACTCCTCTTTTTCTTTGTATTGATTCTCTCCATTAAGAATCTTTTTCAAACTGCCATTGGTAATGAACTGAGCTTTTCGTTCAATGCCAAACAGTTTGAAAGTTGATTTCCAGTTCTCTTCCAAAGCAGGAGGATAGATCACAAGCACATTGGTGTTTTTACCATTAGCCTCTATAAACCTTTTTGCTATCATGCTTGCAATCATTGTCTTACCAAGACCGACAACATCTGCAAGGAAAAGCCCATTGTGTTTCAAGAGCATCTGATATCCTTGGATAACAGCATCCTTCTGATATTTCAGGTCAAGGACTCCATCTGGAAGTTGAATCGTAAAATCATCCTCGACTTGATCACCAAAGGTATCGATCAGAACTTTGATGTAGATCTCATATGGAGTTGGCTGATACCCAAGATAAGTCTTCTTCTTGTTCTCCTCAATATCATCAATAGTAAGAGGTACGGATTCGCTCCATAATTTATCAAACTCTCCTTTACAGAAATTAACATCGTCAAAATCTTTCAGGGCGACATTTAATTCGTATCTCGGAGGTTCTGTAATGCCAAGTCCAGATTCTGAGATGTTTGATGAACCCATAATAACCCATCCATCTGTATTCTCGTTAAACTCATTAGGAAGGCACAAATAAAATTTTGCATGCAGGTTCTTGGTACCATGAATTCGCATCTGCAACCGGCCTGACAACAAATCATCGCACATCTGCAGAATGCCTTGCTCAACCTCAGCATCGTATTTAGCGTTCAGAATATCATCTTTGAACTGTTTGCTATATATCTCTTTAGCTTTGGTATCATCAGTAAGCATCAACAACGCCGGGTTATGGCTCTTAAAGATGGAATCCACGTTAATTCCAACAAGAATTTTGATCTCGGAAACATCACCCAATTCTCTTCTAAGCTTAAAATATCCAGACGACCTGAAAAAGCCAACCACAGCTAAAAAGCGATCAAAATTCATCATGCCATGAGCAATACCCTTCAATTTAGTAAAAAGGGTATTCTCACCGTTATTGTTAAAAAATTTGGTACTCATATTAATCCTTGCCTACAATCCCGCAAAGATACACCCCGAAATTGACAGCTAATGTCAATCAGCCAAGAATGTAAACAAATAATTGCCTTTTGTAAGGGTAATCTATACTTCGTCTTACAAAAATAGCAAAAATATTCTTTTGTCCAGATACGAAAAAGCACCTCAGTTTGGGCTGAAGTGCTAAATGTATAAGTGCGTCCTGATTATTCCAGATTGGCGCTGTGGTGAGTGTGCTGGCTGTCCTTGCCGAGAGCCTCGGCGAGAGCGTCAAGCATTCCGTAACCGAAACGGTTGTCCGGAAGCAGGTAGTGTCCCTCGCTCCACTCATTGAAGCAGGCGATTGTCACAAAGCGCGGGACATCCGGATGGCAGTTCAGATACCAGAACGAGGCCTGCATAAACGCCTTGAAGGCAGCCGGATTCTCATTGGCGAGAATAGTGCAGCCAGGCCACTGGCCCCTGTCCGGAACCGCCCCTTTCACACCCCGGTTGATATACCTCGGAGTGGAATCCCAGCCAGTCGCAACTGCCGGGATGAACGGAGTGCCGTGACGGTTGTACTCCTCGTCCCAGACGCCGAAAGCCACCTTCGCCGCAACTTCCCCATAATCAGGGAAAAGGATATTAGAAGGGAAATCCCTTCCCGCAATCCAGTTCATCGGATTGTAAGAGCCGGAAGTATTGTAACCGGCCTCGACGTTATGGGAGGAAGTGAATCCCACAATATGGAAATGGATTCCCGGATAGCCGAGTTTCACGGCGAACTCGCGCAAATCCCCGAACAGTCTCTGGACACCCGCAAGGCCAAGTTTCTGCTCAAGCCTCGCGGCGTCCCAGATGCAGATGACCGGCTTGCCGTCTATCCTCCAGTAATTCGGCTGGTTGAAATACCTGGTCACGATATAGCTCAACGACCTGAAAGCCTCCTCATAAGAGAAATCCGGAGCGATGAAGCTCGGCGGATAGGCCACTGAGCCGTCCGTCATTTTCGTAGGATAGAGCACATACCAGTCGTGATTCGTCCACATACAGGCGAATTTCACATCATTGCGGTTGCTTGACTCAAGGAAGCCGTTCTCAAGGGCCTCGTGAAGGCAAGGCTTTCCGTCATACCAGTACCAGTCCCATATCAGGACATCCACACCGCTCTGCTTGCAAAGCTTATTGTAAACCTCCCAGGTCGATGGAAGGCTTTCGTCAAGCTCGCCAAGCAGCGGAGTCCTCGGCTGGTCGTGGCCTTCGAACCACGGCCTCGCGCCGCGAACCAGATTGTACTCAGTCCAGCCCTGGCTGTACATTTTGTTGTGCAGGGCGGTGGCACAGTAATTCGGGAATACATAAGATGCAACCTCAAGTCCCTCAGGCTTCTGCAGCAGTGCGGCGTCCCCGGCGAGTTTTTCGAGGTCGTCCGGAAGTTTAGGGCAACTTGCCTGCTTGACCGGTTTCCCCGCATTCAGTGCGACAGCTGTCGCAAGCACAGCGCAGAACGAAAGAGCGCATTTGATGAAAATTCTTCTCATATTGTTCAAATAATTATTATCAGACTTTTACAATACGTATATCCAGCAAGAAAGCGATTTTTTCAATAATGTCCAAAAGTTTTCCCACTCCTACAGCGCAATGATGCGAAGTGCCTCCTTCAGACCATCTGCCTATGAACTCTCCGGCCCCGCAGCCGAAACGGTAACGGCTGTTGGTATTGCCAATATTCAGCACAGGACCGGCCACAGCCTCTCCTTCCGCAGCAAGAAGATGCACGCCGTCCGGGGTCTCGCAGACGGACAGAAGCGTCACAGGGCCACGCCTCACGGACATCTGGATTGACAGTCCCCTGCCCGGCTTGCCGTGATATACAGGAAGCGGAACCAGTGCGACACGGCCGTCGGCGATCAGCGGATGGGCAGGTCCGTCGTGTCCGAGCAGAACTACATCATCCTTGAAATCAAGCGCATAGAATTCCGAAAACGAGCCGCCACCACCTATCAGGGACAAGATTTTCATGGCCTGGGCAGTCTTGACATCGCACTCCCCCGCCACCGGAATTCCTCTTCCGGTCAGCAAAGTATTTCCCGCAATGACCGACGTCGCGATATCGTTCAGCTCGCCCTCACCTTCATAATAGTATGCCATTGACCCAAGCGCATATTTCTCAACGAGCCTGTCCATAGCCAGAGAAGTCGCCGCCGCACGTTCCAGCTCAGTCCGGGGGCAATCGCCGCTCACATCGAATTTCTGTCCGAAAAGCCGCACACGTTCCGCTATCTCCCCGGATTTCAATGAATTCCGGATTGTCTTGAGCTCGCACATCTCAAGCATATCGAAATGGGTTCCGAATACAGAGCTGAGTTTCGTGAGATCAGTGTAAATGTCCAGCATCCCGGAATAATAATGTCCCAAGACACCCATCCTGTTCTGACTGAGTGCCTTGACAGCGGAGGCGGCCCTGAGCCATCCTTCTATTTCATTCCAGGCTTTATCATCCGCAAGGTAGCCGGTCACCACGCTGTATCTCAACGATGCCCTTTTCAGGACATTGCAGATCTCCGGGATCGAACAGGCCTGGCAATGTTCCAGCCAGACTCCCGTCATCTTTTCCTTGTCCCCGAGAGCGTTCACAGAATTATAGTCAATCGCCGGAACAGGCTGAAGATTGAGCAGCACAAGAGGGCAGTCAAGCGCCCGTGCCACGGGAAGAATCGTGGACGAAAGGCAATATGTGGCCACGTACAGGAACACCACATCCACACCTTTCTCCCGGAAAAGTTCAGCAGCGCAGGCCGCCCTGTCTGGATTGTCAACCATACCCGCATCGACGACTTCTGCGTCCACCCTGCGGTAAATCCCAGCGACAATCTCCTCTCTATATGAATTCAGATGATCAAGCAACCCCTCGAACTGGCCCCAGTAAGTATCCAGGCCAGTGGCGAACACTCCAACTCGAAGTTTTGTCATATTCATAGTCATTTATATCAGATTCAAAGTGATATTATATCAGAAAATGGATTTAACAATTTCAAATTTAGCGCTCCAGGCAATGGTATCAGTGTCGATTTTGGCAATTAAGTTTTTGGTTTTGACATTTGGCAATATCTTCAGCGCCAGAGGGCACAATTATTGAAGATTCCGGCAAAACGCAATTCACAAATGAGCAAAAAACTACTGAAGTACCTCGTGGCCAACGAGGCCGATCCGCAATGGGGCCTGGTCGTCACCACTGTCGGACAGCAGGACATCATCCCGGGAAGTATCTACCCGTCCCAGGACCATCCTATGAGATATCTGTTCTCCTCCGAGAAAGGCAGGATTTTCAATGAATACCAACTTGTTTACATATCGAGAGGCAAAGGGCAGTTCGTATCCGCCAGCCAGAAAAAGACAAATGTCTCAGCGGGAGACCTCTTCATCTTGTTCCCCGGAGAATGGCACAACTACAGCCCGGACAGCACTACCGGATGGCACGAATCCTGGATAGGGTTCACCGGTCCGGATATGGACGAAAAAGTCAATTCCGGATTTTTCAGCAGGAAACATCCGATACTGCACGTGGGACTGGACGATGACATTTTCTCTCTCTTTCACCAGGGCACCGTTGCCGCTGCCGGACAAAAGGCCAATTACCAGCAGCATCTTGCCGGCATCGCAGGCCATCTTCTCGGACTGGCATACAGCAAGGGCAACAATATGTACAGCCAGCAGGACGAGGTGGATGAGCTTATCTCGCGGGCCAAGATAATGTTCCAGGACAACCTGGAAAACGGAATCACCGGTGAGGAAATCGCCAGGGAGATCGGAACAAGCTACACAAGATTCCGCAAGCTTTTCAAAGAATACACGGGCTTCTCGCCCAAACAATACCTTCAGGAGCTGAAAGTGGCCAAGGCCAAGCAGCTTCTGACCAACACCTCCCTGAGCTGCCAGCAGATTGGTTTCGACTCCGGTTTCGAGTCCCCTTCATTCTTCCACTGCACCTTCAAGAAGCGGACTGGAATGTCACCGGCCGACTACCGGAAACTCACACAGGGAGATTCTGACGAATGGATGAACACTAAAGAATAGAAACTATGGAAAAAACCTGGAGATGGTTCGGGAGGAAAGACGCAGTCACTCTTGATATGATGCGGCAAATCGGGGTGGAAGGCGTAGTGACTTCCCTCCACGAGATTCCCAACGGGGAAATATGGCAGTATGAGGACATTCGCCGCCTGCAAGAGCAGATAGCCTCTTATGGAATGGTATGGTCCACGGTGGAAAGCCTGCCTGTATCAGAAAGTATCAAATATGGCGGCCCGGACAGGGACAAGCTGATTGACAATTACATCAAGAGCCTTGAGAATCTCGGCAAGGCCGGCATCCATACTGTATGCTACAATTTCATGCCGGTCATCGACTGGATACGGACAGACCTCAGCCACCCTCTCGGTGACGGCACCAGCACCCTGTATTTCGACCTGTCAAGACTCGCTTATTTCGACATCTACGTCCTCGGCAGGGAAAATGCGGAAGCCGACTTCCCTGAAGAGACAGTCAAAGCCGCAGAAGAGTTGTCCAGAACCATAACCCGGAAAGAAATCGATGACCTGATTGACACTATAATAGTAAAGACCCAGGGATTCATAAACGGCAATATAGACGAGAACGACAACGACCCCGTGAACAAGTTCAAGAGCCTTTTAGCGCTCTACAAGGGCATCTCGAAAGAGCAGCTCAGGCTCAACCTGCAGTATTTCCTCAAACGGATAATGCCGGTATGCGACGAGTACGGCATCAATATGTGCATCCACCCGGACGATCCGCCGATGCCGGTGTTCGGACTGCCGAGAATCGTATGCGACAAGGATGATATTGAATGGCTTCTGGGATGCGTGGACAATTTCCACAACGGACTCACATTCTGCGCGGGGTCCCTTTCGGCCGGAGGCCAGAACGACATTGTTCCTATGGCGAAATGTTTTGTTTCCCGTACACATTTTGTACATTTGCGAAGCTGCGACATTCTTTGTGGCGGAAACTTCATAGAGGCTCCGCACACAGGCGGACGCGCGGACCTGGTGGAACTTGTGAGAATCTTCGAGAAGGAGCCGAGAAACATTCCGATGAGGGTTGACCACGGCCGGACAATGCTTGGAGACGAGAATGGAGGCTACAACCCCGGCTACAGTTTTCACGGCAGGATGCTCGCTTTCGGCCAGGTGGAAGGCATTATGGCCGCTGTACGCAACGAAATCAACAACAATATCATATGAACGGATTATTTTCAATCGAGGGCAAAAATGCCGTCATAAGCGGAGCCGCCGGAGTGCTCGGAGGCTCAATCGCAAGACACTTCGCCGGGCAGGGAGCAAATGTGATAGGACTGGTCCACCGTCCGGAACAGGTGGAACCGCTGCTTGCGGACCTTTCAGCATCCGGCGGGAACCATACCTGCATCGCCTGCAATGTGATGGACCGCGAAGAAATGACCGGCATAGCCGGCTCCATCAAGGAAAAATACGGCCGGATTGACATTCTCATAAATGTAGCCGGCGGCAATGTGCCCGGAGCCAGCATTCTGCCGGACCAGAATTTCTGGGACATGAAGACCGAGGACTGGGAGAAAGTGGTGGCGCTGAACCTGAACGGGACAGTATTCCCTTGCATTGTGTTCAGCGAGATTTTCGCAAAGCAGGGCGAGGGCTGCATCCTGAACATATCCTCGATGGCGGCATACGCAGCACTGACAAGGGTAGCCGGATACGGCGCGGCGAAAGAAGGCGTGTCCAATTTCACAAGATGGCTCTCAGCCGAGATGGCTCTCAAATACGGGGACAAGATCAGGGTCAACGCATTGGCCCCGGGCTTCTTCATCGGCAAGCAGAACAAGAATATCCTGCTGAATCCGGACGGCTCGCTCACCGAGCGCTCAAAGAAAGTGATGGCCAAGACCCCTATGGGCAGGTTCGGAGACATTAAAGAACTGAACGGCGCCGCCCAGTTCCTCTGTAGCGACGCCGCGTCATTCATTACCGGTGTTGTCCTCCCGGTTGACGGAGGATTCAGCTCATTCAGCGGAGTTTAGTGGACTCAGGTCCGTTGTAGGACCTCTCCATTCCTCCGAAATCCACGACAACTTTCTGAAGTATCATACCAGGCGTGCCGCAATTGATTCTCAATACGTGGCGGCCTGGTTTGTCTATGTAGAGGGTGCTCTTCTTGACGGAAGCGTTGCGTAGAACGCTTGTGTACCAGTCGTATGCATACTCTGTGGACGAGAAGCCCGGGGTTATTATATGGCCTTCGTCTATCATCACTCCGTAACGGGTGCCCTGTCCCGAGCTTTCGTGGCCAGGGAATGAGGCGTCATCGTAAAGCGGGAAGGCCGGGAGCACGTAAGTATAGACATCCACCATTCCCCTTCCGAAGCAATAGAAATCGTATTCAACACCCGGAGCCCTGCGGCTGGCGTTCTGCCTTACAGACATCGGGTCTCCAAAACGGGCCGACCTGCCCTCGCATCCGAAATTGTCCACAACTGAAATCTGGATGTCCTTGTTCTCATTCACACGGGAGAATGAGGCAGCGTCAATTGACACACAGCCGTTTTCCTCAATGAAAAGTTTGTCGGCCAGCACATCTTCCGGAATGACCGGGCTGAACACCGGCAACACTACTGTGGCCGCGTCCCCGGCAATTGAAAGGCGGATCTCGCCGGCCGTGTCCGTTCCGGCAGGAATACGGCTCCAGTCAACGTCAACTGCAAGTCTCACATCTCCGTACTCATCCACGGATGAAGCGACGCGCGCCCACTCAGGAGCCGAAACGGTCTTCCAGTCGAGCGGCTTGCCGTCACGGCTGAACAGATCTATGAAATGAGTCTTCGGAGCATAGGAATTGAAACGCGGAAGCACCTGGTACACACCGCTTCCAGGCCTGTTGCCCTCGGCCCTCATCCCCCAGGTCCTGCCTCCGTCATATTCCACTTTCTGAACTGCAGGATAATGGAAATATGCGGACACTCCGCACTGGTTCATCCCCATCACGTGGGCCCATTTTCCGTCCTTCACCATATCGTAAGCCATTGTGCAGGTCTGGACGGAATCACGGAATCTCTTCACATCTGCGGCCACGGCATTGGCTGAAATCCTGCCTTCCTGCGCGTATTCACGGTTCTTCTGGGCCAGAAGATGCGTCTTGTTCATCAGGGAAGCCGCATTCACAGGATAATATAGCAGATGCAGGAATCCGTCCTTTGAATCAGCCGGAAGGGAATTGTAGATGTCCTCGGCCTCCCTTGCAATGCGGTCATATTCAGCGAGACGGTTCTCGGCTTCCCTGTAGTTCACCCACGAGAACTCCGTGTCAGAGCATTTCTCTCCGCCGTTGTTCCAGTCATATCCCCAGCCCATATGCTCCGGCTTGCGCTCGAACGCAAGATTGTAGAATGTCCTTGTGATGTCCAGGAACCGGTCATAATACTGCTTCCCGAAAATGCCGGCGAGAACCTCAGCCCTGTATTTCCATACATTGTCATAGCTGAATCTGTCAATGTCATAAGCCATCGCAAGGAAGAGATCAACACCTGGCTCACAAGACTTTATGTCCCCGCAGTTGAGCACCCAGAGACGGTCCCCGGCAGTGTCATAGACCTTCTTCAGTTCCTCGTACATCAATACAGGGGAGGTGGTGTCAAGCCATAGATACTGATGAGGCTGGCCGAGATATGAGACGTGATAATACACGCCGGCGCGGCCTGGACGTTTCTGCTCATCCGGATTGGACAGGCGCTTGAGATAGCCGTAATTGTCATCCGGCCATACGAGTGTGACATCGTCAGGGAGGTCAAGTCCCTGGTCATATACATCGAGCACCTCTTTGTACGGCATGAAAATCTGAGGGATCTGCTCCGCCGGCCTGCCGACTTCCTCGGTGATGATGCGCCTCTGCGAGGCGAGAGCCTTGTCGAGAGTGGCGACACGGTCTTTCATCAGGCCGCTTCCCTGCATGCTCCTGTCGTGCATTCCGCGGAGTGCGAGAGTGTAAACATTCTCATACTCAGCATTTGAGCGGACTCTTTCTCGGAGCCTCCTGTCGATTCCCTCCGCATTGGTCTCATAGTTCCACGGGCCGTCGACTTTCTCATTCCACTCGCTCGCATTGTTGAAGAGGAGCGGTTCGCAATGGGTGGAGCCCATAACGATGCCATACCTGTCAGCGACCACTTTGTTCTCCGGAATCCGGTTGAAGGCGGTGGACGCCTCATGCATCGCCGGATGGAGAAGATTGGCCTTGAGACGGAGCAGGAGCTCGCACACTTTCTCGTAAGTCCTCGGTCCTATATTGTCAATATCCTTGTCAATGGTGGTCCTGGCCCATCTGAGCAGGCCCCAGTCCTCGTCATTGATGAAAATGCCGCGGTACTTCACAGACGGCTCTTTCGAAACAACAGGGCCGTCAAAAGTGAGAGCCGGTCTCGGATTGTGCTTCACCGGAGCCTCAGCCCACCAGTACCACGGGGAGACTCCGATCATTTTTGAAAGTTCGAATATGCCGTAGGCCGTACCCCTGCGGTCACTTCCCGCCACGACCACAGCCTTGCCAACTCCTGCTACTGGCCTGTTGATTATCTGGATTTTATAACATTCCCATTTGCCTTCAATCTCGCTGACATCCAGCTTCCCGGACTCAATGAGGCCGTCAATCAGGGACGAATGTCCAATCGTTCCGAAAATCAGGGCGCTGCCGGCCCTGTATGCGGGGCCTTCCTGAATTTCAAGAGCTTTGCCGGAGACCATCCTGACGTCTTCGGAGAAATGTCCTGACACTGTTTTCACGACTTCATAGTCCTTTGGATCTATGCAGACACGGCTGCCAGCAAGCTGGAAAGTCTGGGTTACCGCCGATGCCATAAACGACGAGAGCATCAGGAATAATGATAACAAGTTCTTCATAATTAATTATTTAGTAATCATCTGGGGACCGAGGTGGGACTGTTTGAGCCCGCCCGCGTCCACTACAATTTTCTGAATCATCATACCCGGATGCACAGCGTAGATCTTGAGCGTGTGACGGCCCGGGGATTTGACGAAGTGGGTTGTCTTGTTGATTCTGCAGTTGCGAAGGACTGACTGTATCCAGAGCGTCGAATAATATGGAGCGGACGACTCAGGCAGATAGACCGGAGAGCTGTCCACCATCACGCCGTATCTGGAGCCGTTGCCCTCGTCCCCGTTCACAGGGAAAATCGGGAGCATATACGTATAGACATCCATATAGCCCGAACTGGTGGTGTAGAATTCATATTCAAGGCAGGGGAACTGGCGGTTTCCGGTGGAAGCCACGTAGTTGGACACAAGGACAAGAGAAGCCTGGTATGGCGTGGCTGCGAACGGGTCTCCCAGCATCATCACGCTGTCATCGAATCCCAGTCCGTCAACCTGCCTGAACTTTATGTCCTCAGTCTCGAATTTCCCCGTGTATCGGCAAGGGTCAATCACCACAACACCGTTGTCCTCAATGAACACAGAGCCTTCCGCAGTCCCTGCATCGTGCTTTGTGACAGACATATACACATTCTTTTCCTGTTCGCCGGCACTCACCGTGATGCAGGCGGACGCTTTGCCCGACGGAGCTGATCCCCAGTCTATGGAGACATTCACCCTGTCTTTGGAAAGGCCATCACCGGCCGTCCTGTCAATACGTACCCAGGACTCCGAGGCGGACGCTTTCCAGGAGGAAACTGTCTCCCCGGCCCTGCACACATCAAAATAATGCTCCGCCGGAGCAAGGCTGCTGAACTCCGGAAGTGTCTGGACAGCGCTTCCGTTGTCATTTTCCATAATGAGCTCATAACGGCAGCCTGGGGCCAGCGTGCATTCATACATCATACCTCTCTCGAAAGACCTTGCCCCGCCGTAGGCAAGGGACATCATCCTGTTCCATTTTCCGTCAAGCAGGGAATTGTAGCCCTCTGTCAAGGTGACCAGGGAGTCCGCATAAGAGTTGGACAGGTCCCTGAGCCTCATAGCTTCAGCAAGGCCGCGGGACGCATAGAATCTCTGCTGCTGGGCACTGAGTGTCATACAGTTAAGAAGTTTCGATCCCTTATATGGATAATGCACAAGCTGATAATATGCCGGAATGTATTCCTCCGGGAGCTCCCTCATTATCTTCTCTTCAACCTTGGCGAGCTCAAGATAGCGCTCCTGCCGGATTTCAGCCTCGCGGTAATTCAGCACGGAATACGG
>JAQXHU010000085.1 GCA_029007435.1 Bacteroidales bacterium | reverse complement strand
CTCGCCTTCCTTGAGTTCAGCCACTCCCGGGCCGTCAAACTCGCCGAAAGGAGTCTGGATTTTCCGGGTCGGGAGAAAATCTCCCGACACCGTCACTTTTACTGCCTTGGGAGCGAAATAGCGGAAAGTCACCGTCCCGTCCTGATTCACTACAGGAGACTCTACCTGAGCTCCGCCCCAGAGGGCCTGCTGTGCGCCGGCAACAACACATATAGCCAGCGCGACTGATGAGATTATAAATTTCTTTAACATATTTCGTTTAATTAGAGAGTTAATTTTCCAATGAATCTGGCATTGACAGTTGAACTTACAAGTGCAATGGTATATACATCTCCGTCAACTGACACATTTATTGTGCCGTCAAGGACTTTTTCCGCCGAAGTGACGCCATCTTCCACAGTCCACCAACAGGTTCCCCAATTGAAGAACTGCATGCCCCACATCTCCGTATCAAATCCGATTCCGAATTCACCTTCGCCTACTGCCCCGCCGGCCGCACTGGCTTTGTACTCACCAGGGCTGAGCGTACCGTCAGCGCTGTAGATGTCGATGGCAAGATAATAGCCTGAACCGGAGTATATTATCTGGGAAGTAGCAGTATTGAATTCCGAGGACACGTCTTCAGTAGCGAGCTGGAGTGAGAGAATTCCGGTGTTCGGTGAAACAGAGAGGCATTTCGAGAGTTCCTTGTATTTGATTTCTCCTGCCGAGTCAGGGTCGGTAAGTTCAGGTATCGCACCTGTGAATGTCGTCCAGAGCATATCCTTTCCCTCTCCGCTCTTGAGTTCGACAGTCCAGTTGTTGCCGTCCCTTTCTACAGTCACTGTTCCCGAGAGCACCTTCTGGGCGGTCGTCGTCCCGTTGGACACATACCACCAGCAGGTTCCCCAGTCCTTCATTTCCATAGGGCCCCATCCGAAGTCCACTGTCGTGTCATAGCCGATCCCGAATTCGCCCTCACCGACAACTCCGCCTGTCGCACAGGCCCGGTATGTCCCTTCGTGAAGATATCCGTCAGGGCTGTAAAGGTCAAGTGCAAGATAGTAACCCTCTCCTGTCCAGGAAGTTGACCAGTCAGGATTAAGTGTCGAGGAAATTCCTTCCTGTGCAAGCTGAAGTGAAACCAATCCTGGATTCCTGGAGCATGAAAGAACATTCACAAGCTTTACAGGTTCCGGATCAGGCTCATATAGAATTTCGACTTCGGATTCAAGCCTGATGACATCCGAATTGGCAAGCCAGATGGCTCCCGAGATAGAATATACTCCGTTCTCCGAGGATACGGATATTCCGCCGTGGTCAAGAGCTATGATCTCGGTATTTCCGGAATTAACGCGTGTGAATGTCGATCCGCCCTCACCTGCGACATAGAATCCTTTCTTGACCGTGCCATCAGCGGCAGAAGTGTACGTAGCATTGTCAAGATAGTATTTGTCACCGTAGAACTTGATGTTGAGAACTGAGCCGGTACCGGAATAATTTCCATCGGTCCCGTTCACTCCTTCAGTTGCAATTTCCACCGTGAAGCAGCGGACTTTTTCCAGTTTCTCCACCGGACTTGAGAGAAGCTTGGTCATCTTGATGTCCTCGGGTTTCGGATAGAGCCCCTGCATCGGATCAATTGCATCCTTGGCGCAGCCTGCAAGTACAGCCGCGGCAGCCGCCAATATTATATTTCTGTATTTCATACTTTCTGTCATTTGAATTATTTCCAGCCTTCATTCTGCTCAATCGCCTTGTTCAGACGGATTTCAACTCCAGGATAAGGAAGCCTGTTGTGCTTTGGTTTGAAACCGTATTTTGAAGGATCTTCCCCATTGTATTTCGTATATGTCACATTTCCGTTGGATTCGAGGGCAGGGCATCTTGAGCCATTGTCCTTGAGCCTTTTCTCCGCATCTCCCCAACGTACAAGATCCTGATAACGAAGGCTTTCGCCGCACAGTTCTATGCGTTTCTCAGTCTTGATGTCATCAAGGGTAACCGAACCTGCGAGAGGGGCTTTGGCTCGGGTACGTACCCTGTTGAGATAATCTGTTGCCTTCCCGGTATTCCCGGCCATGAGATGAGCCTCCGCTCCGCAAAGAAGGACTTCAGCATAACGCATCCAGCGCGGGTTGTTGGTGTCCATGAAGAAAGCCATACCGGAAACATACTGGCTGAAACGGCTCTTTGTCCCTCTCCATTTCCACATGAAGTAGCCCTCGCTGATAATGCTCTGGCCCACATTCACGGAATGGCCGCGATCTTTCATCTGCTCGTATGTCTTTAGTGTGCAATTGAGACGGTATCCGTCCTCGCCTTCCACTTTCACGAAGTCTTCGTAAAGGCTGCGGGTCGGATTCAGGAAGCCCCACCCGGTGTCGGCAAGCTGGTCACCTTCTCCAAGAGTCATCTTGTCTGTCCTGTAGTGAATCATGACTCCTGTCATATCGAAATTGTCCCAGGCATTGTTGACATCGTCATACTTTATGCTCTCGAACAGGCTCTCGCAGTTTTGCTTTGCCTCAACGCATAGAATGTTCTCATAATCTCCGTAAAGCTCATACAGGCCGCTGTCAACCACGAGATCGAACTGTTCCGCGGCCTCCTGGTATTTTCCCTGCCAGAGATAAGCCTTTCCGAGAATGGCCTGTGCGAACTGCTTAGTGATTCTCCAGGTCTTGTCATTGAGAGAAGTCTTTTCCGAAAGACAGCCTGATGAGATGGCCTCGGCCAGATCCGTCTCCACAAGCCCCCAGAGTTCCTCAGTAGTACCATTAGGCTTCTGATACTCACTTGGTTCCAGTTCATGATCGACAAGTGGAGGATTGCCCCACATGGAAATCAGTTCAAAATAAGCCCAGGCACGGAACACTTTGGCTTCAGCCTTTGCACGCGCCATCACAGGAGAATCCCCTGTCACATGGCCCAGGACGACATTGGCCTTGTAGACTATCTGGTAATAGCTCTCGAACATTCCCTGAAGCATGGACTGGTCAGTTCCGAAAGTAAATTCATTGAGCTGCTCGAGTTCGGCATTGTCATTACGGCCACCGCCTCCTGCCCAGAAATCATCCGTGAGCATATTCTTGCCGAGGGTATAGTTGTAGTTCAGGCCTCTCATCTGAAGGTAGCATGCGATGATGGCACTCTCCGCATCCTCATCCGTCTGATAGTAGGTATCATAGTTGAGGACTCCGTGCTGAGGAATGTCGAGCTTTTCAGCGCAGGAAGACAATGTGATTGCAGACACTGCGGCAATCATCAGTATATTGTTGAATTTCAGTTTCATAAGTCTATATCATTTAGAATGTTATACTTACGCCAGCGACAATCTTCCTGGAGTTCGGATAACTTCCTTTGTCGACGCCGAGAGCATTTCCGATTCCGGTAACCTCAGGATCAAGTCCCGGATACTTCGTAAAGACGAAGAAGTCATCCAGGGATGCATAGATGCGGAGATTCTCAACCTTGATCTTGCTCATCCATTTGGCCGGGAATGTATAGCCGAGCTGAATCTGCTTGATCTTGAAATAGGAGCCGTTGATTACGCTTGCAGTGGAGAGATAGAACTTGTCCATATCATTGGCTCCCGCCTTAGGCATGGTGCCGTTTTCATGTCCTACCTTCCACCTGTCCTCGGTGAAATAAGTGAGTTTGTTGAGAGTGTAGTCGGAGCGGTTCAGGCAGCAATATATGTCATTGCCGATGGAGCCGGTTCCGAATACGATGAGGTCGATACCTTTCCAGGCAGCGGTCAGGGTGATACCGTAAGTCGCATCAGCCATACCTTTGCCGATCATGGTCTTGTCACTGTCAGTGATGGAACCGTCATTGTTCTGATCCTTGAAAGTCGGATTTCCAGTAGCCTTGTCAATGCCGGTAAACTCATAGCCATAGAAATACCAGGCAGGTTTTCCGACCTCGAACCGGGTAATGGCGCCGTAGGTGTGGTATGTGGCACCGTCTATCGCGCTAAGCGTAGGATGGATGTAGGTCACCTCGTTCTTCAATGTGGAGATATTGCCCCTGATGCCATAGCTGAAATCACCCGCCATGTCCTGCCAGCCGAGTTCTACCTCGAATCCGGTGTTCCTGATATTGCCGGCATTCACCGGAGATGCGGTGTTTCCGACCACGGTCGAAGGAGTGATTCCGGTAACGATGAGGTCCTTGGTCTCCTTCCTGAACCAGTCTGCGGAGAAGGTGAGACGGCTGCGGAAGAATCTTGCATCAATTCCGACATTGGTCTGCTCCGCAGTTTCCCATTTGAGCTCTTTGTTGCCGGTAGCAGAAGGAGCATAGCCTACTCCGTAAGACGGATTTTCAGATGACGTAGGATAAGATCCGGTGGAGGCAATCACATTGGCATACTGGTATCCGCCGAGACTGGCTGTGGAACCGTTCTGTCCCCAGCTTGCGCGTATTTTGAGATGATTCAGCCATGCCTGTGAATTCTGCATGAATTTCTCATTGGAGATAACCCATCCGGCTGACACGGCAGGGAAATATCCCCAGCGTTTCTGGACAGGAAGCACGCTGCTGTCGGCAGCATCGGCGCGGAGTGACACCTGGACCATATATCTGTTGTCATACTCATAGTTAGCTCTTCCGAAGTATGACAGTTTCCTGCCGTATGAAGGCTCACCGCCGCTGATATCCTTTGTCGCATCGCTGACGGCATATGCAAAATACCAGAACAGAGGATCATCTTTCTTGAATCCGAGGCCGGCATTCTCATTACCGCTCTTGGAGCCGGAGACGCCGAATGAACGGGATTCACTGAAGCTTGTTCCGAGCATGATGCCGAAGTTGTGCTTCTTGATCTGCTTTGTGTAGTTGAGGAAGTTTTCCCACTGCCAATATGCGGCATTATTGCTGCCTGCGGATACGCTCAGGTACTTGTTCTGAATCTGTCCGCTGGCATAGTAGTCATGGCTGATGCCGTAGTTCTCGTACGAGCCGAGGCGATATCCAAGTCGGGATGTGACCGTAAGGCCTTTCACCGGCATGAAATTGATGTAGGTGGTTCCGTTGATGTTGAAACCCCTGTTGTACGAATCGGAGCTTCCGAGCATTATATACGGATTGACACTTTCGCTGGTTACATAGGCGGACACTCCGTATATATTGCCTTTCCCGTCACCGAGCATCGGTGCATGCGAAGTATCATTGTAAATCTGCTGCATATGTGCCGGGAGAGCATTCTCAGGGTACATCGGCTTCGTGAGAGGGTCAAGTGTGAGAAGAGAAAGGAGATAACTGGAATATTCCGACCCTTCTGCCACGGAAGCCGACTTGTAATACTCCACCTGGTTGTTGGTACCGATCTCAAGCCATGGCTTGACTTTCCAGGAGGCATTTATCATACCCGTCAATCGCTTGTAGTAATCCTTGTCCCCGACAACGATACCGTCATTGTTCAGGTATGTTCCCGAGATATAGATTGACTTGTCAGAATCTCCGGCGGAGAAAGTGAGATTGTGCTTATGCATGTTGGACTTCTCGAATCCGGCCTTTATCCAGTCCGTATTGGTTTCGAAATCCCAGTTGTTGTAGAATTTCTCCAGGGATATGAGATTGGCCTCGGTGTAAAAGTCAATGAACTGCTCGGAGTTCATCAGATGAGGAACTTTGGACACGCTCTGGCTGGAATACTGATAGTCATAAGTGATTTTGCCCTTTCCTTTTCCCTTTTTTGTCGTGATGAGCACGACTCCGTTTCCGGCTTCCGCGCCGTAAATTGCAGCAGATGCACCGTCCTTGAGGACTTCCATGGATTCGATGTCATTCGGATCAATTCCGGAGATATCCTTGGCAAGTCGTCCGTCGACAACATAGAGAGGGTCGCTTGAGTTGTTCGAGCTGACACCCCTGATGCGGATTGAAGGAGAAGCACCCGGCTTGGCAGATCCGCTGAGGACCTGCACTCCTGACGTCTTTCCCTGAAGGGCCTGTCCCGCTGATGTAATTGTCCTGGCCTCCATATCTTCAGCCTTTACCTGTGATACGGAACCCGTAAGAGAGCTCTTTTTCTGGACGCCGTAGCCGACCACCACTACCTCCTCGAGGATCCTGGTATCCACTTCCATCTGCAGATTCATTCCGGCTGCTGCAGGAAGTTCGACTGATGTGTAACCGATGTAGGAGAATTCGAGAACCGCACCCTCAGTAACTTCCATTGACCAATTGCCGTCAATGTCGGTCATTGTACCGTTGTGCGTACCCTTCTCGATCACGCTGACTCCGATCATCGGAATCTTGTTCTCATCGATTACCGTACCGCTTGCCGTGACCCTTTCCTGTGCAGAAAGATTCACGCAAGCAAAAATGAGAAGCACTGCGGAAAACAGGGCTTTCATTCCATGATTGATTGATCTGGTTCTCATTTTAATAGAATTGATATAATGTGGTTATGTAATAGGCTTGTTTCAGAATCCTCTCACAGGATAGCGCATTGTGAAGTCTATCAGTTCCTTATCGTGATTGCAGGTCACTTTGCATACATTGTCGAAGAACATCGTGGCCCTGTTGTTGCACTCGAAAGGTTCCCATTCCGGCAGGCCTTCCGCCGACGGCTTTCCGGTCCGGGCGAAATTGGCCCAGCATCTGCTCATTTTTGAGGCCAGCTCCAGTGCCTCCGGGCCGCCTCCTGTCATGCTCGAATGCCTTGACGCATTGTTGAAGACGAAAGGTATTTCCATACAATGGGTGCTGCGGAGGATTCCGTCAAGAACCGGAGACTCCCAGGTAAACAGGTACATGTAGACCGGAGCTCCTCCCTGGCGGGATTTGCGTATAGCCTGTTCGACAGCCCCGGGGCGGAAAACGAAATCAGCATCTATCAGGTCTGCCGGTTTATATCCCGGATATGCCTTGCCGAAAAGCTCCAGGAATTTTGGAGTTCCGTCCCCGTATCTGTTCTCGAGAAATTTGACAGCATCCTCCCGGGTTATATTGCGGAGAGACGGGACATAGGTTGTCATCGTGAACTCATGCCGTGTGGTTCCGATAATCATAGGTATATCAGCAGAGATTGCCGGAGCCTGAGGATCAAACGGCTGGGAAGGCAGGGCAACGGAATCCACCGTCGGGGCCCAGCCGAATATGAAAGTCGAGGTTCCGTCTTTCCCTGCCTCGGATTTCACCTGTTCCACGGCCTTCTCGCCAGCGGCAAGGAGCTCTTCATAAGGCACATCAGCAATCTTGTCGATGTCGGATGCATTCAGGCCGAGGTTCTTGACAGTGGCGACTCCGATTTTCCTTGAGTACCTGGACTCCATGGTGCGAAGCATTGATCCGCTCTGCACTATTGCCTTGTGGAAAAGGCCTTTGGCTGATGGCATGGCAAGCAGGGTCGTGACCTTTCCACCGCCGCCCGACTGACCGAAAATCGTCACATTGGACGGGTCTCCTCCAAATGCGGCAATATTGTTCCTGACCCATTTGAGGGCAGCCACAATATCCAGCATCCCGGCATTTCCGGAACTGGCATATTTCTCCCCGAATGCGGAAAGGTCGAGGAATCCAAGCACATTGAGCCTGTGGTTGACGGTTACCACGACTACATCTTCTGATGCGGCAAGAGAGCTACCGTCGTATGAAGGAAGTTCCTGGCCTGAACCGGCAGTGTACCCGCCTCCGTGAAGCCATACCATGACAGGACGCTTCCCTGAATCTGCAATATTCGGAGTCCATACATTGAGTCTGAGACAGTCTTCCGAGCTCCAGCCGTCATTCCAGTTGAAAGCAAATGCAATCTCGTCGTTCGCCCATCCCTGTCTTGCAGGCTGAGGGCACACAGGTCCGTATTGGCGGCAGCTTCTGATTCCATCCCATTCGTCCGTTTCCTCAGGTGCCCGGAATCTTTCAGCCTTGGCGTACGGGATACCCTTATATATATAAACGCCGCCCTGAATATATCCCGCAACTTGCCCCTTTGCGGTACGGACAACTGCGGTTGAAGACGATGCATTGATTTCCCCTTCGCCAGGAGTGGCATGCGACACTGAACCCGTACCGCAGGAATTCATCAATGCGGACAGGCAGACCATGCCGAAAAAAGTCAGGATTGTTCTCATGTTTGACAGCATTATGTGGTTTACTGTTGCAAAGTTCACCATTAATCCGCCATCAGCCTTTCTGATACGTACATATGTTTTTCCTGCCGGTTCAAAAGGTTTTCTATTCGTTCAATTGTTTATTCTTATGTTCAAATCTTATTGTCCGATGATGTCCGGCCCGATTTTTTATGTATCTTGCATAAGAATTTGAACCGACCACATAATGAAGAGATTATTGATTGCAGCCATATCATCATTATACGTGATAATGGCCTGTTCTCCAGCGGATGCATCCGCGGACGAATATGTCGCAGGCGCAGGCTCCACAGTGTCGAATACATTATCAAACAAAAGAATAAGCTCCATAACCCAGGACCGGCACGGTCATATATGGATAGGGACATTCCGGGGACTGAACCGGTACGACTCCCACGAATACCACCAGTATTTCTGCAGCAACGCTGACAATGCCGGGCTGCCGGACAACCAGATACAATGTCTGCACACAGATCTGTCGGGAAGACTTTGGGTCGGCACAGTAAACGGAATCTGCCGGTACCAGGATGACGACTCGTTCAAATTCATTCCCATGTATGGAGTCAAGAGTCAGAATATCGTACAGATTCTTGAAAGCCGCAGCGGGCGGATTATCATAAACACGGCCGATGCCATCAGCATATACAATCCGGAATCGGAATGCTTTGAAAGCCGTCTGACAGTTTATTCGGATGACTGGAAATATATCTCGAGGGCCTACGTTTCGCAGGATGACAGGCTATGGGTGATCGGGGACAAGATTTACTGCTATAATATCGACACATTCCGGCTTGAATGTTCTGTCCCGGTTCAGGAGGGAGGAGGTTTCACTTCCGGCTGCATGACTCCCGAAGGAAATATATGGATGAGCCATGACGGGAAATTGAGTATTTTCAGCACATCGCATGAATCCTTCGTCCCGCTCCCTGCTGCCATTGCCACACACCCTGAATTATCCTCCGCAAATATCTCCAAAATATTCCTTTGCTCCGGGCACATTCTCCTGATTACGGATTCCGAGGTCCATTATGCATATAATCTCTCTGACAATTCTCTTGCTTTGGAGGACGACCCGGATTTCGTCTTCGACATTCCCGATTTCAGCCTGAACACTGTATATGAAGACTCCGACAAGAACATCTGGTGGTGTTCCTATGACCAGGGATACCAGATTTCCTATGCATACAAGGAACGTTTCAGGAACAACATCCTCGATGCAGTACTCGGCGGCAAATCCGTGCTCAGCCTCGACATAAGCGGGAACAAGATTTTCCTTGCAACATTGAGGGACGGTATCTTCTGCTATGATATTGACAAAGGCAGTCTTGCCAGCCTGAAAGAGAGAAACAATATTCCCGAGAAGGACAAACAATATATCGGCTGCATCAGGGCGGACAAGGCCGGAAGACTCTGGATTGGCACGATGAAGAAAGTATTCCTCTGTTCTGTCGATGATGATTGCCTGTCCATACTCCGGTCATGGGACTATCCTTCTGCCATTTGCATGAAACCTGACAACTATGGAAACGTCTGGATAGGTAATTGCTCCGGTTTACTTATGAGAATCAACGGGACCACCCTGCAGACAGATATTGTTGATCTCGGGATTGATGTCAGATTGTACACATTCGTTGGAGGTATCGATTTCCTGCCTTCCGGCAACATTATTGCGGCCGCTTTCAGTGAAGGAATGTACGAAATTGATAGGAACTCATTATCCGTCAAGAAGATAGATATCAGGGAAGATGACTGGGAACAATGTATCACGAGATCGGTATTCATACCTTCGTCACTGAAAACCGACAGGAACGGAGACGTCTGGATAGGCACAGTGGCAAACGGTCTGCTTGAATATGAGACCGGTTCCGGGACATTGAGGCCGGTTCCGGGCACTTCTTGTAATGACATCTGCAGCATAGAGGAAGACCTGCAAGGGCATCTTTGGGTCAGCACACAATTCGGATTGTGCGAATATGACCACACCGTGGGGAAATTCATCAATTGGTTCGAGGCCGACGGCATAGGCGGCAACCAGTTCTATGACAGGGCTTCAGGAATAGACCTCAACGGGAACCTCATATTCGGAGGGACTCACGGAGTGACATCGTTCAACCCGGTGGAAGTAATGCACTACAGGAACATTCCATTGATGTTCGAGACACTCAAGGTACATAATGAAGCGGTTACCCCTTCGGAAAGCGGATGCATAAGCAAAGCAATGACGTTCAACCCTCCAGTGAAACTGAAATACAATCAGAACAGTTTCGGTATCTCTTTCACGTCCTTGGACTACAGCGAATATGAGAGAGTCCGCTACTCTTATAAGCTTGAAGGATTCGATACCTTCTGGATTGATGCAAACAACAACCGCGAGGCGAATTATGCCAATATTCCTCCGGGCAAATACACGTTCAAGGTCAGGATTACTGATATAGGGAAATCTGAAACCCTGGCTGAGAAAAGCCTGGATGTCACTATTGACAGGCCTCTGTATCTCTCCTGGTGGGCATGTCTCATCTATACGGTCCTGCTTGCAGGATTGATGTGCCTGATAATCATTTACAGGAACAGGTTGCTTGCAGAAAGAGAGGCCAAGAAGCAGGCGGCGATGGAAAGGGAACAGGAGAAAAAGGTGAATGAGATGAATATGAGCTTTTTTGCAAACATCTCCCATGAGTTCAGGACGCCTCTCACCATGATAGCCGCACCTGTCGCCCAATTGTCCGAGTCTTCCTCAGTCGATGCGGAGGGGAAGCGGCTTCTTTCCATTGTCCAGAGGAATATCTCGAGAATGTTGCGGCTTGTCAACCAGCTGCTTGACTTCAACAAACTGGAAAATGACACATTGAAACTCAAGGTCAGGAAGATTGATGTGGTCGGACTCCTCAACTACCTCGCCGATATCTTCAGGGTCAGTGCGGAAGAGAAGGGAATCAGCCTTGTCACCTGGGGAATTGAAGATGCCCTGATGGCATGGGTCGATGACGACAAGCTGGACAAGATATGCTTCAACCTTCTGTCCAATGCCATGAAATTCACCGGGCAGGGAGGAAAAATCGAGATGAGTCTGGACTGCATCACAGGAAACGAGGCTGAGGCCATTTCAGGAATCAAGGGTTTTGCAGACAAATCCAAATATCTGAAAATCGTGGTGAAGGACACCGGTCCCGGAATCCCGGAAGATCAGATGGAAAAGATTTTTGAAAGATACTATCAGCTTGATGACAATGTCCGCGGAGCATACAACTGGGGTACCGGCATAGGAC
This sequence comes from Bacteroidales bacterium, assembly GCA_029007435.1. Taxonomy (GTDB): domain Bacteria; phylum Bacteroidota; class Bacteroidia; order Bacteroidales; family UBA932; genus Cryptobacteroides. The sequence continues at coordinate 1,972 of JAQXHU010000085.1, read as the reverse complement.
TATATTACGCAAGGACTCTGGCCCGGATGCACCACGGATGGCTGAAGGCCGCCAACAGGCCTGATATGCAGGGAGCCATGTTCACGCTTCTTGTTCCGGCCAATGAATCCTCCTATTCCGAATCCGAGAAAGCCAGGGACACGGACGACAGTTTCGTGACCAAGAAAGCGGTAAAAATTGCCAGCACCCGCGAGCTGGAGAATCCTGACGCACGCAGGAATACCGTGCTGATCGTGGATGACGACACGGATGTGATAAGGTATATGAAGGAACTGCTTTCCACGGAATATAATGTCATCTGCAAATACGATGCTGATTCGGCATTCCTGTCCGTGAAGAAGGATTCTCCGGACATCGTGATAAGTGATGTCCGGATGCCGGGAAAATCCGGTTATGTGCTATGCAAGGACATCAAGAGTTCCCTCCAACTGTCACATATCCCTGTCATCCTTCTCACGGCCAAGGCAAATGTAGATGATCAGGTGATGGGTCTCGACTGCGGCGCCGATGCCTATGTAACCAAACCTTTCGAGCCGCAATACCTTTTGGCCCTGGTATACTCCCAGATCAGGAACAGGGAAAAAATCCGGGCAATGCTGTCCCAGGCCACCGAGGTAAGTTCCCTCGACGAGAACGTCCTGTCAGAACAGGACAATGCCTTCATGAAAGAATTGTACGACCTTATGGAAGCGGAACTGTCAAATGACGAACTGGATGTTACTGGAATGACGGAAAGACTTCATATCTCGAGGACCAAATTCTATTATAAGGTGAAAGGTTTGACCGGAGAAAATCCGAGCGTGTTCTTCAAGCACTATAAGCTCAACAGGGCTGCACAACTCATCAAGGAACACAAGTACAATATTTCCGAGATTGCCGACATGACCGGATTCAGCACCCTGTCCCATTTCTCCACGAGTTTCAAGAAACAGTTCGGAACATCCCCGAGCGAATATGGCAAATAACCAATTATCAATATTGTATGAAAAGAATTGTATCAAGTATTGCCTGCGCGGTTTTCGGCGCATCAGTCATGGGCGCACAGGAACTGATCATGAGAATTGACGACATGGGAGCATTCCATAGCGTGAACGAGGCTTGCTTGGATGCCTATCGCAACGGTATAGCCAAATCAGTGGAAGTCTTATGTGTCGGGGCATGGTTCCCGGAGGCCGTGAAGATGCTCAGGGAGAATCCTGGCCTGGATGCCGGAGTCCATCTTGCAATAACAAGTGAATGGGAGAATGTCAAGTGGAGACCTCTTACCGACTGCCCTTCTCTTGTAGATGACGATGGCTATTTTCTGCCTATGATGTGGCCTAATCCAGCCTATCCCGGCCAGTCCGTACTTGAAAAGGCTGGAAGCATCAATATGGACGAGGTTGAAGCCGAGTTCCGCGCACAGATTGAACTGGCGAGGAAGCATATTCCCCAACTGTCCCATATCTCGGGACATATGTTTTCAACAATGTTCAACAAGGAGGTCAACGAATTGACAAAACGGCTTGCCGGGGAATACGGGCTTGTCTGCACTGATGTGATGGAAGGGATGCAGAACTACTCGTTGGAAATGACTGGATATTCCGGGGAAAGCAAGACTTCAGAAGACAAGACAAGGAGTTTCATAAAGTCATTGGAAGGCATGGAAAAGGGCAAAAGATATTATTTCATCGATCATCCTGCATACAATGACAGCGAGATGCAGACCGTTTTCCACATAGGCTATGAAAATGTCGCCGTTGACCGGCAGGGGGTTACAGACTTCATGACTCACCCGGACGTGAAGGCCATGATAGAGAAACTTGGGATAAAACTGATGAGCATCGCGGAATTGGGACAATGATGCGATGGATTGTAAAATTTTGTCGAAAAAATTAACATTATTATTGTTTATCATAAAATAATTACTATCTTTCGCAAAATTTATAATTCCACAGAATATGATCAGTGAATGGTGGTCAGCACTTGACCT
>JAQXHU010000084.1 GCA_029007435.1 Bacteroidales bacterium | reverse complement strand
ACGGAGCACAGTATCCTGCGGAAATATTCGTGTCGAGGGTAGCTTATGAAGCTGCGGGAGTCGGTGAGCATACCAACGAAGCGGGTGAAGAGACCCAGCGCCGACAAGGCGTTCATCTGCTTGCGCATTCCGTCCTCCTGGTCGAGGAACCACCAGCCCGAGCCGAACTGCATCTTGCCCGGCACAGTGCCGTCGTTGAAGGTATAGGCCATAGTCATAAGTACCTCGTTGTCCTTAGGATTGAGGCAGTAGAGAATGGTCTTTGCCAGTCTGCCCTCGAGGGTGAGCCTGTCGAAGAAACGGTGTCCTGCGGCCGCGCACTGCACATCGTGGATTGCGTCATATCCTGTGTCCGGTCCCAGCTGCTTGAACATTCTTGTATTGTTGTTCCTGATGGCTCCGAGATGGAACTGTTGCGTCCATCCTGATTCTGCGTCCATCACTGCGAAATCGTGGAGGCAGGCGCTGCGGAATTTCTCAAGCTCTTGAGAATCAGCATCCTTTCCTGAGAGCACCTTGCTGAATATCGCTTCAATTTCGGCATCTGTCCAGTCGGCGGCGTAGAATGTCTCCAGGCCGTGGTCTGACAGGCGGCAGCCCATTTCTCCGAAGAATTCGTGGCGCTTGCGCAGGGCATCCATAAGGTCTGCGTAGCTGCGGATCTCCATACCGGCGGCTTCTCCGAGTTTGGCTATATATTCAATATAGGCCTGAGGGTTCTCGATGGCCATTGCCTTGTCCGGTCTCCAGGCAGGGATGACCCTGGTCCCGAATGGATTCTCAGCTATCTGCCTGTGCCAGTGCAGGTCGTCCGCCGGATCATCGGTGGTGCAGACCACCTCCACATTGAAACGGCGTATGAGCTGCTGCCCGCGGAACTCAGGAGTTGCGAGCTTGGCGTTGCACTCCTCGAAAATTTCCCTTGCTGTGGCAGGGGAGAGGAGTTTGTCAATGCCGAACACTCTCTTCAACTCAAGGTGAGTCCAGTGATAGAGAGGGTTTCTCATTGTGTAAGGCACGGTCTCGGCCCACTTGCTGAACTTCTCCCAGGAACTCTTATCTCCGGTGATATACTCTTCAGGCACTCCGTTGCCCCTCATCGCGCGCCATTTGTAGTGGTCACCTCCGAGCCAGAGTTCGGTGATGTCCTTGAACTTCCAGTTCTCCGCTATCATCTGGGGTATGAGGTGGCAGTGGTAGTCGATGATCGGCATCTGCTCCGCAGCACCGTGATAGAGCTCTTTCGCCGTCTCGTTGGACAGCATGAAATCTTCGTGAATGAATGACATGTTTATCGGTGTTTTATAGTTTTCATCAGTGGTTTCACACTTTCTGATGACAAATTTATGAAAAGAAATCAATTTTCCGTGCACGGGCACGGATTTTTTTGCTTATTATCAACACCTCTGTCCACACTCCGGTGCCTGAAATCTCCCACTGTTCCGGCGTAATTCCGCATCCGTATGTTTCGTAAACGGCAGGGGGGGACACAGCAAAACGGAGGAGATGACTTTGTCAGTCACCCCCTCCTATGCGTGAAACGTCTTAAAATAGTCCGGTCCTATACGTCAAGAAGGTTCTTGTAGCCCTCCCTGTAGTCGTAGTGCTTGAGTGCGTTGGCTTCCTCATCGTGCATAAATTTCTGTACGATAGGATTCCAGATGAGCGGCCTCCCGAGTTCTCCTGCGATGATGCCGATATTGCACATATTGCAGGATGAGTGGCCGGTCTCGACAGGAACGTTAGGGTCTATGCGCGACCTGACGGACTCGATGAACACGCGGTGGTGTCCGGCACGGGCCTCGAATGGAACGTCGTTGCTGGCGACGTTCATCTCGAACTTAGGATCTGAAGCATAGAGGTTTCCGCGGTGAACCGCGATCCAGCCTTCGTCGCCGTAAATCTTGACACCCTGTCCCTTGTCATCGAACGGAGTTTCCTCGACCACGATGCCGTTGTCATATTTGTAAGTCAGGTTCTTGTAGAAACTGTATCCCGGAGGGATAACCTCTGTAGGGCCGCTTCCGTCTTTGCCAAGAGCCCACTGGGCGATGTCGAACATATGTGCGCCCCAGTCAGTCATATAACCGCCTCCGGTCTTCTTGTACCAGCGCCAGGCGCCCCAGCAGGTCTCGCTGCCGTCCGCATTGAAAAGCGGGTCGATGTCCGGATAGTAATAAATATAGTCGCTTTCAGTTAGAGGCCCGAGCCATCTCTCCCAGTCAAGTCCTGCAGGAACGGCTTCCTTCTGGCGAGGACACTTTACAGGGAAAGGCTGTCCATCCCAGCGGCCTACGAACAGTTCTATCTTGCGGATCTGTCCGAGATTTCCTTCCCGGGCCATATTCGCAGCGTGGATGAACTCCTCGCTGGACCTCTGCTGGCTGCCGACCTGCAGAATGCGGTTGTATTTGCGCACTGCCTTGACAAGCTGCTGCCCCTCATAGATGGTGAGCGTCATAGGCTTCTCCAGATAGATGTCCTTGCCGGCCTTGCAGGCGGCAATCGCAATTGCGGAGTGCCAGTGGTCAGGAGTGGCGATTACTACAGCGTCAATATCCTCGCGGGCGAGCAGGTCGTTGTAATCGACATACATTGCAGGGGCGCAGTTCTTCATTCCCTTGCCCTGATAGTACTTCGTCACATTGTTCCTGAAGCGGTCGCGTTTGATGTCATATACATCGCAACCGGCCACCACCTCGACATCATCCATTTTGATGAAGCTGCTGAGGAGATAGTTTGACTGCTGTCCCAGGCCGATGAAGCCGAGCCTGATCTTGTCGTTGGCCGCTGCCTTTTTCTTTGAAGTCGCCGCCATCACTGCCGATGGGGCCACCATAGTTCCGGCGAGTCCCAATGCGGAGGTTTTTATAAAATCACGTCTTTCCATATTGTAATAAAGTTGGTTATCAGCCCTGAACGGGATGAGCCATCCACATTCAAATTGTAATTTTAGCAAATATTACGGAATCTTCAAAGAATAAGTTTGAAAATTTAATCCTGGACGATGGCGTTTTTGTCGTAACGGTGCACTGTGACATTGCCTGAGAGTACATTGTATCCGTTTTCGGCCAGACTCTTGAGCTCGTGTTCCCCTGCATACACCTCCACAGGCGCGATGAATTTGACCCGCTCGCGGATAGCGTCCGTAACCATCTTGCTGTAAGCTATTCCGCCTGTCAGAAGAATTACATCCACTTTCCCGGACACGGTCGCAGCTTCAGAAGCTATGTATTTGGCCACGTTCAGGCTGAAAGCGTTCATAAAAATGTTGCAGTTCTGGTCTCCTGCCAGCGCCCTCTTCTCAATTTCGCCAAGGTCATTTGTCCCGAAATATGCCACTGCCCCACCTTTGCCGAGCACTTTCCTTTTCACCTCGCTTTCGGTATACTGTCCGCTGAAACACATCTCAATCAACGGAAATGCCGGACAGGTGCCGGCTCGCTCCGGCGTGAACGGTCCGTCGCCTCCGAGACCGTTGTTGGTGTCAATCACCATCCCGTTCTGATGCAGGGTGACAGTGATTCCGCCTCCCATATGGGCCACAATCGCAGTGATGTCATTTGTATCGTGCCCGTGGCCCTTGAGATATTGCTTTACAGTGGCTCTCGAGTTCAGGGCGTGGAAAAATGCTCTTCTCGGAAACTCCGGAAGGCCTCCCAGGCGGCATTCCGGCAGCATTTCGTCAGCCATAGGAGGATCGGCTATATAGGCGTGGCACGCTCCGAATGGAGAGGACAGCCCTTTCTCTGTCCGGAGCTCGTTAATATCTTCCGCTATGTCATCGGCAATCACTGCGCTCAGATTGCAGGCGTGCGTTCCGTCCCTGCAGGTCAGCAGCACGTCTCTCATATCCCGGTTCACTTTGTATATGCCGGTCCTGACCGGGGCGAACAGCCCTCCTCTTGCCATTATTATGTCTATGCCGGTGATCTCTATCCCTTTGGATGAAAGGAAACCTGTCACTGCGTCCCGTCTGAGTTTGTCCTGGTCCATCACGTTGGAGTATTTTCCGATTTCCTCGGACGTGTGGACAAGTTTCTCTTCGAAAATCTGTTTCCCATCAGAGAAGTAGCCGATTTTGGTAGTGGTGCTTCCGGTGTCAATCGCCAGAATATTGCCTTTCAGAATTTCTTTTTTCATTCAGATTACAATTTTGAGTATGGCAAAAATAAGCCTGCCTTGACGAATGCTGAAATTAAAGTGGTGAAGCCGGTCCGAAAAGTCCTGTATTGGTAAATTTGGGGCGATTTTGTTTTATTTTGGGTGAAATCACCTGTTGTCTGCAACGTTTTGCCTCTTTCCTGCATCATATAAAACGGAGTCCTCATTGTCTTTAACTCAGAAGTAAGGTTAAGAAAATGGAATGCAATTCACTCAAAAAACTTCTTTTTGGAAGTCTGCTGCTTGCCGCGGCAGGCTGTTTGGATTCTTGTTCGGAGACCTCTGATGTTGTATGGGATATCGCCCCGATAGTTCCTAAGATCTATCTCAATGATGCGGACGGGAGAAATCTTCTTGATCCAGCCGTAGGTGAAGGCGTGGATATCAGCGGCGTCTCTGCCACATTCAGGGAAGAGACGTATTATGTGACGTCCGGAGAGGACACAAAAGCTTATTTGCCTGTGTTTATCGGGCTGGTGCTCAAACAGGATTTCAAAGGCAACTATTGTCTTGAGTTCGGCGAGCTCGACGGGACAGAAGACTTTTCCAATGAGTCCCTGGCAATCGACTGGGGCGACGGTTCGTCCACAGTCATCACTATCTACAACCGTTTCCGCTGGAAAAACAACGGCTCTCCTGCCATCTCAAGACATTTTCTGCTGGACGGAGTGCGGACAAAAGACGAGGTCCCCGTATTCTATGTCGTAAAATGACAGAAAAATTGTTATTTTTGTGAATCCCAACCTTTCCCGTCTCAGGCGAAAGATTGGGAATTTACACGTAACAATATAATTATCATCATATTATGCATATTGCAATAGCAGGAAACATCGGCAGCGGCAAGACAACATTGACCAGAATGCTGGCTGCGAGGTACGGATGGACACCTAAATACGAGTCTGTCGATTTCAATCCTTATCTCTCGGATTTCTATGAGGATATGAGCAGGTGGTCATTCAATCTCCAGGTGTATTTCCTGAACAAACGGTTTAAGGATGTGGTGGATATTTCCAAAACGAATGAAGTAATCATCCAGGACCGCACCATATACGAGGACGCAAGAATCTTTGCCCCTAACCTGCACGATATGGGCCTGATGAGCTCAAGGGATTTCGAGACATATTCCGACCTTTTCGACTTGATGATGTCTCTTGTGAAGATGCCGGATCTGCTTATCTATCTGAAATCTTCCATTCCGAATCTCGTGTCGCAGATCCAGAAGCGCGGCAGGGAATATGAGAAGACCATAAGGATAGATTACCTGACAGGGCTCAACGTCAAGTACGAGAACTGGATAAAGGACTACAAGGGACACCTTCTCGTCATTGATGCTGACCGCTACAAATTCGGCAACAAAGAGGAGGATTTCGAGGCGGTAACCAATATGATTGATTCGGAACTGTTCGGCCTTTTCCCGTCAGATGCTGAATGACAGTTGTCCGCAATGGTGAAAATTGTTTTGTAAATTGTTTCGACTATGATAGAAAGACCTACAATTATCGACTTCGTGGAGAAATATACCAGAGAGTATGCATCCCACGTATTTCTCCGCGAGAAGCCGGAGGACCATTGGACCGAGACCACTTTCGAGCAGACAAGACTTGGGGCCTACCGTGTAGCTGCGGGACTTATGTCCCTGGGTATCAACAAGGGAGACAGAATTTCCCTTCTTTCGGAAGGCCGCAATATGTGGGTTATCGGAGAGCTCGGCATCCTTTACGCCGGAGGAGTCAACGTGCCTCTTTCCATAAAACTTGAAGAGGGGGGCGACCTGGTCTTCCGCATCCGCCATTCCGAGTCCAGATTCGTTATGGTGTCCGGAACCCAGCTTCCGAAAGTCAGGAGAATCATCAAGGATCTTCCGCAGGTGGAGAAAGTTATTGTCTTTGACGACCTTCCTGAATATGAGGACAATGAGATTCCGATGTCGGAGGTTCTCAAACTCGGTGACGCATTTATGGCGGAGCATCCTGGTGAACTTGAGGCCAGATACAAATCAGTCGGACCGGATGACTATGCCAACATCAGCTACACCTCCGGCACTACTGCCGATCCGAAAGGAATCCTCCTGACACACAGGAACTACACTGCCAATGTCGAGCAGGCACATTCGGTGATTGCCATACCGGCTGATTCGGTTATGCTCATCATCCTGCCTCTCGACCATTGCTTCGCCCACGTGGCCGGATTCTATACAATGATGTCATATTGCGGCAGTATCGCCACGGTTCCTGTTGGCAAGACCCCGATGGCCGCCCTCAGGAATATCCCTATGGCTATCAAGGAGGTCCGCCCTCACGTTATGCTTTCCGTTCCTGCGCTTGCAAGGAATTTCAAGAAGAATATCGAGACCGGAGTTAAGGCCAAAGGCCCGAAAGTCGAGAAACTTTACAATTTCGCACTTAATCTCGCAATCTCCTATAATAAAGAATATTACAACAAGGGCGGTTTCCTCCAGCTTTGGAAAAAGCCGCTTATCGCCCTGTTCGACAGGCTTGTTTTCAAGGCGGTGCGCCAGAATCTCGGTGGCCGGATGATGTTCTTCGTGGGAGGCGGCGCTCTCCTCGACATTGAACTCCAGCGCTATTACTGCGCAATAGGCATACCTATGTTCCAGGGCTACGGACTCTCCGAGGCGACCCCTATCATTTCCGCAAACTCTCCTGGCCACTGCATCTTCGGCTCGTCAGGCCGTGTTGTCAAACCTATGGACATAAAAATCTGTGACGGAGACGGAAAGGAACTTCCTTACGGTGAGAAAGGCGAGATTGTAATCCGTGGCGAGAACGTGATGGCGGGCTATTGGAAAAACCCTGTCTCCACGGCTGAGACGGTGGTTGACGGGTGGCTTCACACTGGTGATATGGGCTATATGAGAGATGCTGAATTCCTCTATGTCACAGGCCGTTTCAAGTCTCTGCTCATTTCTGCGGACGGAGAGAAATACAGTCCTGAAGGATTTGAGGACTCGCTCACAGACGGATCGAAATACATCGACCAGGTTATTCTTCACAACAACCAGGACCCTTATACCACGGTCATCATCGTGCCTAACAAGGAGGCACTGAAAGAATATGTCCGCTCGTCCAATCCGGCTGCGGATCTTGATTCCCGTGAGGCCAAAGAGCTGATGCTCAAGAAACTCCAGGACGAGGTCAATTCCTATCGCAAAGGCGGATCCCACGAGGGAATGTTCCCTGAAAGATGGCTTCCGGCTGCCATCATTGTCGCTGACGAGCCGTTCACGGAGCAGAACCATATGGTGAACAGCACTATGAAGATTGTGCGAGGCAAGGTTGAGAAACATTATGCTGACCGAATCGCATACGCACTAACGGCTGAAGGCAAGAATCTCTTTAATGAGAAGAATATAGCATCGCTTTAATCTGAATGCCAATGTGTCCCGGGAGAATTTATGCCGCATTGGCGGCAATTGCCCTGGCCGTCGCAAGTCTGCAGGCGCAGGAGCGTTTCGGTGTTGTCGAGCTCTCAGCGAATTTTATGCGGGAGAAACCCGGTTATGAAGAAGAGCTTGGAGACCAGACCCTTATGGGCACTCCTGTGGAGATTCTGGACAAGGAGGGCTATTGGCTGAAGATAAGGACTCCGGAGCCGTATATTGCCTGGGTCACCGATTTGACGGTTGCAAGGATGGACAGTCTGTCCCTGGTAAAGTACATAGCCGAGCCGAAGTATATCTGCACGGTGAAATGGACGGAGATGTGGGCGGAACCTTCCACTGCCTCATTGAGAATCGGTGATATGGTCCAGGGCGACATCGTCCGCATATGGAAGGATGCCAAAGGGAAGCCGGTAAAATCAAAAGGGTTTCTCGGAGTGATGCTGCCTTCCGGCCGGAAAGCTTATGTAAAAGCATCCTGCCTGGAGGATTTCGCAGGCTGGGCGGCATCCCGGATGGCGACGCCTGACAATGTCGTGAACACGGCCCTGACTTTCAACGGAACTCCGTATATGTGGGGCGGGACATCTCCCAAAGCGTTCGACTGCAGCGGATTGACCCGCACGGCTTACTTTCTGAACGGTGTCCTTTTGCCACGTAATGCCTCCCAGCAGGTCAATGTCGGGATAGAGGTGAATATCGAACCTTTGAAATCAGCTATCGCCTCGGGCGGGCCTGTCACCTCATTCGGGGATCTGCGGAAAGGAGACCTCCTGTTCTTCGGAAGAAAGGGCGCTGACGGGAAAACACGCATAACCCACGTGGGCCTGTATATTGGTGGCGGACGGCTTATTCATTCTTCACACCTTGTAAGAATCAATTCACTTGATCCGGCAGAGCCTGATTATTATGAAGGAAGCACGAGACTTGTGAAGGCAAGGAGGATGTGCGAGCCGGACGGAACGCCTTACACGGAGCCTCTTATAAAGGACAGTCGGTATTATTTCCCGCAATGAACCGCGCTACGCCCTGAATGCTTGAAATATTTGTCCTGCCTTCTGGTGTTATTTGCAAAAAATTCTTAAATTTGCAATGTTTGCACAGAAACTTTAAATACATCATAGATTATGACTCTAAGAGATTTTAAAAAAGACGTCGAGTATTTCGTAGGTGAGTTCGTGGATGACTGCACATTGTTCTTGAATGTGAATCCTGACAAGGACACTGTGAAAATCGCTGAGGTTCTGGACGATGCCGTTGACCTCTACAACGATATGAAGGACAGGGCCAATGCCAAAGTTGAGAAGGCTGCCAGAAAATCTTGGTTCGCTGGTCTCCGCAAGGAAATGTTCGAAAGAGTGGACGCTCTTTACGAGAGGCTCAGCGAAATTGTGGCCGGCAAGAACGAAGAATAAGCCGGACTGATATTCCGCAAGTATAATGGAGGACGACCCGCGCTTGAGGCCGTCCTTTTTGTTGTTGACGTGATAATTCTGTTTTAGGCCAGATATGGACTGGATTCCGGGTTATTTCCCTGATGGGAAAAGGTACAACACTTTTGTCGGCTATTACAGGCGTCTCTACGGGGAGCGCCTGCAGAAACTTGTGATCGATGCCGGATTCACCTGTCCTAACAGGGACGGAACTGCAGGCATTGGAGGATGCTCATTCTGCGACAATGCCGCTTTCCATCCGTCCTACAGCACTGCAGGGAAGCCATTGGCAAAACAGATAGACGAGGGTATGGAATTCCATCAGGTGCGCTATCGCAATACGAAACATTATTTAGCGTACTTCCAGTCATATTCAAATACTTACGCACCGCTTGAACGGCTTGTGGAACTATATTCGGAAGCTTTGTCCCATCCATCGGTGGTGGGCATAGTGATAGGCACCCGTCCGGACTGCGTTGATGAAGAGAAACTTGACTGGCTCGCCGGGCTCCGGACCGGGAAATCTCTGCCCAACTGGCGACGTGATGGGTTCGACCGTCCTGTGGTCAAGGTGGAGTACGGTATAGAATCGTGTCATGACCGCACCTTGGAGCGTGTCGGCAGGGGGCACGGGGTGGAAGTGGCAGTGCGGGCGGTGAAGATGACGGCCGAGAGAGGGCTTGAACCGGGGGCTCATTTCATATTGGGGCTGCCCGGAGAGTCCCGGGAGATGCTGCTTGACCAGTGTGGATTCATTTCCTCGATGCCGCTTCATTCGGTCAAATTCCACCAGCTCCAGATAGTCAGGGGGACCCGTATGGAACGGGAGTATGCTGAGCGCCCGGAAGACTTCTATTTGCCGGATCTGCCCGAATATCTTGATCTTGTATGCGACATTTTAGAGCGTCTCCGGCCTGGCCTTTATATCGAGAGAGTGGCAGGCGAGGTACCTCCCCGTTTTGTCAGGGAGAACAGGTGGGGGCTCATCCGCAATTTCCAGATTCTCCATATGCTCGATGACAGGCTTGATGAAAGAGATACTTGGCAGGGACGTTTGTTTTAATCCAGATATTTTGTACCTTTGCCGAAATAATGAAATAACAATGCAGAGATTCGTAACTTCTGAGATTCCCGAAGGACTCACCTTCGATGACGTTTTGCTTGTTCCTGCCCGTTCGGAGGTTCTTCCGAGGGATGTAGATGTGTCTACAAAATTCACTAAAGAGATTTCTCTCCGCACCCCGATCGTGTCTTCGGCGATGGATACTGTCACTGAGGCTGACCTTGCGATTGCAATGGCGCGCGCAGGTGGTATCGGTGTGATTCATAAGAATATGACTATCGATGCCCAGTGTGAGCAGGTCAGAAGGGTTAAGAGAGCTGAGAACGGGATGATTTACGACCCGGTGACCATCGGGCCGGACGCAAATGTCGGCGATGCTCTCTCTCTTATGGCAAGGCATCATATCGGCGGAATCCCGGTTGTGGACAGAAACAATTACCTTATCGGAATTGTCACCAACCGCGACCTTCGTTTCCAGGATGACAGGAAGCGCCCGATATCAGAAGTGATGACGTCCGAGAATCTGGTGACAGCCAGAAAGGGCATAGATCTTCAGGAGGCCACCGGCATCCTGAGAAGTTCAAAGGTGGAGAAACTGCCTGTTGTTGATGAGGATGGCAAGATTGTGGGCCTGATCACCTACAAGGACCTGATGAAGATAAAGGATAATCCGATCGCTTCCAAGGATTCCAAAGGCCGTCTTCTCGTAGCGGCAGCAGTGGGTGTCAAATCCGACACTCTTGACAGAATCGAAATGCTGGTCAGCGCCGGTGCGGATGCGGTGGTCATTGACACTGCGCACGGACATTCAGTCGGCGTGCTCAATGTGATAGCCAAAGCCTGCGAGGCTTTCAAGGGCAGGGATATCCAGATTGTCGCTGGGAATGTCGCCACCGGCGAGGGGGCAAAGGCTCTTGCGGATGCCGGAGTGAGCGCTGTCAAAGTCGGCATCGGCCCTGGTTCCATCTGCACCACGCGTATTATCGCCGGAGTCGGTATGCCGCAACTCACGGCTGTTATGCTTGCCGCCAAAGCTCTTGAAGGGACGGGAGTTCCTGTCATTGCGGACGGCGGAATCCGTTATTCCGGAGATATCACCAAGGCTCTCGCCGCAGGTGCAAGCACGATTATGGCGGGCTCACTGTTCGCCGGTACGGAAGAGTCTCCTGGCGAGACAATCATCCTGAACGGAAGGAAGTTCAAGGCTTACAGGGGAATGGGTTCGCTTGAGGCTATGGAGCACGGTTCGAAGGACCGTTATTTCCAGGATATGGAAGAAGATATCAAGAAACTTGTTCCGGAAGGAATCGTGGCCCAGGTGCCGTTCAAAGGCACTGTGTCAGAGGTGGTTTACCAGCTTGTCGGTGGACTGCGCGCCGGTATGGGTTATGTGGGGGCCAAGAATATCGAGGCACTCCGATCCGCCCAGTTCGTGCGCATCACCAATGCCGGATATCTGGAGAGCCATCCTCACGATGTCACCATTACCAAGGAATCTCCTAATTATTCCAGATAGAAGTGGCATATTCCGGGTTCAGAAATATATTGGCTTTCTGCCTGATGGTAATCGTCTTGCCTGCGTTCAATTCGTGCGAGACGATTACGTCATTTGTGCGGGGGATGGGTTCAGGCCCGGTAGTTGCCCGTGTCGGGACCCACAAACTGTATGCTTCGGAGCTTGCGGCCTATATCCCGGACAATGCTTCTCCAGAAGACAGTTCCCGTCTTGCGCTCCAGTATATCAACACTTGGGCGTCTGACCTGATATTCACGGATATGGCCGACAAGGAACTGTCAAAGAGCGAGAAGAACGTTGACAGGGAACTGGAGGACTACAGACACTCCCTTCTGAAATACAGATACGAGCAGAAGTACATCAACCAGAGGCTCGACACTGCTGTCACGCAGGGGCAGATAGAGAAGTATTATGAAGACCACAAAGAGACTTTCAAACTTCAGCTCCCTATAGCCAAAGCGGTGTATATGAGCATTTCCGCTGAGTCTCCGAACTTGGAGATAATCAAGAAGAAGATAAGGTCTGACAAACCTGAGGCCCGTGTTGAGGCTGACAGCATAGCCTATTCTTCAGCTTTTCGTTATGTGGATTTCGGCAATGCCTGGGTGGATCTCGTGACACTTTCCAGAGAGCTTGGAACTGATTATGGTACAGCTCTTTCAATGATGAAGGACGGATTTGTGGAGGTGCCTGACGGTAATGGCAATCTGAATATAGCATATATATATTCTCTGATGCGGGCAGGTGAGACAGGTCCTGTGGAGTATTACAGTGAAAGGATTAAAGACATTATTCTCAGCACCAGAAAACAAGCTCTGCTGACGGGTTTGGAACGGGACTTGTTAGAGAACGCTCGCAATCAAGAAAATTACGTTATTTATTGACACCTCATATTAGAAAAGATATGAAGAATATTCTGAGGAGTTTATTGGCCATCGCGCTGGTTTTGCCTGTTTCTGCATCGGCGCAGAAGTATCAGGGCGGACTTATTGACAAGACCGTGGCTGTCATCGGAAACGAGATGATTTCACTTGCCCAGCTTGAAGGCGAGATAATGTCTATGCGTCTGCAGGGAATGTACTATTCCGACAGGAATGTCCGCTGCGAACAGCTTGAGCGGATGCTGGAATCCAAACTTTTTCTGATGCAGGCGAGGGTGGACTCCCTTGTCGTGAGCCAGGATATGGTCGCCAGCCAGCTTGACCAGCATATTGACAATGTCCGTACGCAGCTCGGCGGCGATGATGCCGTGGAGGCTTATTTCGGAAAGCCGATTTACAAATTGCGTCAGGAATGGCAGCAGCAGTTTGAGGATATGTCTCTCACACAGCAGATGCAGGGTGAGATTGCCAAAAAAATTCCGGAGCTTACACCTCACGATGTGAAGCAGTATCTTTCAGAGGTCGATCCGGAAGATCTGCCGTTAGTGCCTGTGAAGTATCAGCTCAGCCAGATATGCGTTTATCCTGACAGGGAGGCTGCAGGCCTGGCCGTCAAGGAAAAGCTCCTCAATATCCGTGAGAGAATCATAAACGGAGAGAAATTCTCCACACTTGCCAGAATCTATTCAGAGGATCCTGGCAGCGCAAGGAAAGGCGGCGAACTTGGAATGGCTTCCAAGTCCATTTTCTGGCCTGCCTTCTCGGATGCGGCAATGTCCCTCAAGCCTGGCGTGATTTCCCAGATTGTCGAGACTCCTGACGGATACCATATTATTGAAGTGCTTGAGAAGAAAGGCGATATGTTCAATGCAAGACATATCCTCCTGAAGCCTTCATACACTGACCAGGATCGTCAGAAAGCGTTCCGTACACTTGACTCCCTCAAGACTGAGATCAACAACAACGCCGTGACATTCCAGCTTGCCGCGAAGTTCTATTCCCAGGACCCGCAGACCAAGACAAACGGCGGACAGATGGCGGACCCTAACACGGGCTCGGCTTATTTTGAGATTGACCAGCTCAAACCACAGGACTATGCCGCCATCAAGGACTTGAAGGAGGGCGAGATTTCTGATCCTGTGGAATCTCTTGACAATGAAGGCCGTGGCAATACTGTTTACAAGATAATCAAGGTGGACAGGATTATCCCTTCCCATACCGCTTCTTTCGAAAACGACTACAGCGAACTTTTGGAGGAGACCCGTTACAAGAAACAGAAAGAGGCCATTGACGAATTCCTGGATGACAAGATCAAGACTACTTACATCATCATAGATCCGCTGTTCAAAGACTGCGAGTTCTCCCGTGAGGGCTGGAACAATATCGCCCGCAAAGGTGTAGCTGAATAATTATCTCTATGGCAATAAAGAAGGCTGCTGCGACATTACTAATTGCCTTGACGGCGGTTCTCCGCCTGTCTGCCCAGGAAAAGGACAGCCAGGTGGATTCGCTTGTGCGCCTTCTCAGCGCCAAATCATTGCAGCTCATAGAGAAAGACGGAGTGGACTACAGAAAGGTCACGGGACCGGCAAGATTCCTTCACAATGACACATATCTGATTTGCGACACCGCCCTTTGGAATGTCGCATCGAATGAGATTTTCGCGATTGACAATGTGAAGATACTTCAGGACCAGACTGTTCTGTCCGGTGACAGGCTTACCTACCACGTTGACCGTGACCTTGCCGAGTTCAGGGGAGCCCTGGTGCAGCTTGAAGACAAGGACCACAATGTGCTGAGAACCGAAAATCTTGACTACAACACGAAAGACAGTGTGGCCGTTTTTTTCAACGGAGGCTCGATGAAGGACAAGGACGGCCAGGTAATTGAGAGTGTGTCAGGCACGTACGACTCCAAGACAAAAATTTTCACTTTCTCCGAGAATGTCAATATGTTCTCGGACACTGTCTTTGTTCGGACCACGAGAATGATATATGACGCCGGACGGAACATCGCAAGATTCGGTTATGGCACGGATGCCTGGAAAGACGACAATATGCTGTCTTCCAATTCCGGATGGTATGACCGCAACACGGAAGTTTTCCTATTCAACAAAGAGGTCCACGGAATGGGCGAGGTCCAGGAGGGCTGGGCTGACTCTCTGTATTATTATAAATATTCAGGAGATATAGAACTGCTTGGCAATGCGCAGGTTACAGATACCACAAGAGATGTTTCGGCGCTTGCCGGAAGAATATTTTATTCCGACTCTCTTGCAAGAATAATTATGACAAGAGATCCAGCGGTCATAGGTCTGATGAAGTCGGAAAACGCCGCTCCCGACACTGTTTATTTCGGTGCGGACACAATCATCTCGAGAAGTGTGATGGCATTCCAGATTGATTCGTCCGAGGTGGAGAACTCTACAGCCAGGCTTGACGGACTGGCAGTGGATGCTGTTCAGGCTTACCGGCAGAAAGCTGCCAAGGCTGCGGCGGAAGCGGCTGCCAAGGCGGCTGAAGAAGACCCGAACCGGCCACAGTCAAGGCCTAAACCAGGGCAGACGCCGAAATCGGTGAAGGAAGATTTCCATGAAGAAGAGGATTCCGGCGAACCCGAGGAACCGGACCAGCCTTCGGCGGCAGCACAGGCTGATTCTCCGCTTGATGGAAGGAATTCGCTGGCATTTTCCGTGGATTCACTTGCTGCCGGACGTGATTCGCTGTCCGTAGGGCTTGATTCACTGGCTGTCGGGCAGGATTCTCTTTCAATGGACTCCGATTCCCTTTCTGTCAGCGGTGAAACTGTCGCCGTTGACTCCACCAAGTACAATTTCATCACCGCCATAGGCAATGTAAAAGTTTACAAGTCCGATATCCAGGTGGCTTGTGATTCATTGGAATACACAGACCTTGACTCGCTCGTGAGATTGTACCGCAAGCCTCTCATCTGGAATGAGGCAAACCGCCAGTATTCGGCTGACAGTGTATATGTGGTCATCCGCAACAATGCGTTGCAGAAGGCCAGCCTTATGTCCAATGCATTCATCATTGTCCAGGAAGACCCTCAATGCTTTGACCAGATAAAGGCGACGGAAATGCTTGCGTATTTCGATGAGGAAGGCGCACTCCGCCGGTTTGATGCGCTAGGAGATGCGAGTGCCGTGTTCTATCTGCAGGAAGACAGTGTGTATGCCACTGTGAACAAGAGTGCTGCGAAAATGCTGTACGCCACTTTTGACCAGGGAAATCTGGAAAGAGTGTATTATTTCGAGGATACGAAGAATGACGCATATCCGCTTGCCCAGATGAAAAAGGAGGAAAGAGTATTGAAAGGCTTCAACTGGCTGCCGGATGAACGTCCTGCAGGCAAGTCCGACATAACTGCTCTGTCGCTCCGTGGCTCCCAGCGGAGAATGTATGCTGCCAG
>JAQXHU010000083.1 GCA_029007435.1 Bacteroidales bacterium | reverse complement strand
ACGTACAACAAGCCATAGCCCCAAAATCGCCACTGCAAGCAAGTATCTGATAGTCAGCATCGTGTCCACAGACACGCCCATCTGCAACAAAGGTTTTGCAAACAAAGGATTGAGTCCGTAAGTGACACCGGTGACAACGCCAGCAACATATCCCAGAGCGGTGGAAAGTCCCTTTCCCTGGAATTTCTCAGCAAATCTTCCCATTTCCTACGAATCTGCGCATTGTCCTCAGACAGCGAGAAACGACATTATTCCATCTATATCATCTTTCCGGAAGACTTTCTGCTCTCCGGTCGAAAGATTCTTGAAATTCACACTGCCGGCAGACGCCTCGTCACCTCCGTTGATAGACACGAACGGAATCCCTTTTTTGTCTGCATAGTCAAACTGTTTCCTCAGTTTGGCCTGGTCAGGATACAGTTCGCAAGCCACCCCTGCCTCCCTGAGATGTTTCACAACCGGCACAATATAAGGAATGACGGAAGCGTCCATATTGGCGAAAAGCACAGTCGCCGAACCGGCTATGTTTTTCGGGAACTTGTCGAGACCTTTCAAGACATCATAGATTCTGTCCGCTCCGAAAGAAATGCCGACACCAGACATTCCAGGAAGGCCGAAAATACCTGTAAGATTGTCATAACGTCCTCCTCCACAGATACTTCCGATAGAATAATCCAGGGCTTTAACTTCGAAAATAGCTCCCGTATAATAATTCAGGCCGCGCGCCAAAGACAAATCCATCTCCACTTTCTGTCCAACCCCGGCCGTCTCAATATAGCCGAACAGTTCAGTCAGTTCGTCAAGCCCGAGGAGGCCTGCTTCTGACACAATCCCGGAAGCGGAATTTCCCTGCATCAGGCCGCGCATCACAGCGATTTTCTCTTCTGTCGTGCCCTCAAGCTTCAGCACAGGCTCAATCACAGCCACAGCCTGCTCACTGAGACCGCGGTCAAGCATCTCAGCCTCAACAGCTTCCAAGCCAATCTTGTCAATCTTGTCAATAGCCACGGTGATATCCGTCACTTTGTCAGGGAAACCGGCAATCTCAGCGAGTCCGGTAAGAACCTTCCTGTTGTTGATTTTGATGGCAACGTTTATTCCGAACTTGGTGAACACCCTGTCAACAATCTGGACAAGTTCCAGTTCATTGAGCTGGGAACGGCTTCCGATGACGTCCGCGTCACACTGATAGAACTCACGGTAACGGCCTTTTTGCGGACGGTCCGCACGCCATACAGGCTGGATCTGGAAACGCCTGAACGGGAAAGCAATCTCATTCTGGTGCTGGACCACATAACGCGCGAACGGGACAGTCAAATCATAGCGGAGTCCCTTCTCGCACACCTTCATTGACAGCTTCTGGCTGTTGACATTGCCGTCCTCCCCGCGGAAAGATTCGAAATCCACGCCTGAAAATGAATCTCCGCTGTTCAGGATGCGGAAAAGGAGCTTGTCTCCCTCGTCTCCGTACTTGCCGAGCAATGTGGAAAGATTCTCCATCGCCGGTGTCTCAATCTGCACATAGCCATAAGATCTGTAAACAGAACGGATTGTGTCAAAAATATAGTTCCTCGCAGCCATTTCTTCCTGGCCGAAGTCTCTTGTTCCCTTTGGTATTGACGGTTTTTGTGCCATATTCGTCAAAAAAAATTTGAAAAATCCTGAATGTATTGTCCTTATCCTGCAAAAATAGCAATTTATAGTGATTAAGAAAAGATTATTTTTTACCTTTGTTCAATTCAACACTTTCGTGAATCGTAAAATTTTATAAATATGAAAGATTTTGTAAAAATGACCCTTGCCGTAATCTGCGGACTGTTCATAATGGGAATCCTCGGATTCTTTATGTTCTTCGGATTCATCGGCACAATGGCTACCCTTGGCAGCGGAACGCCGGCAATACCGCGTTCAGGAGTGCTGTTTATGGATATGTCCAAAATTGCCATCAGCGAACAGACAAAAGAGACTGACCCTATGTCAATGATAAAAGGAGAGGACACCAGAATCATAGGCCTCTGGGACGCAGTCCAGGCAATAGGCAAAGCCGCCTCAGACCCTGCCGTCCAGTATATATTCTTAAAAACTGACGGGCTTTCAGCATCAGGAATCGCCCCGGTGGAAGAACTGAGGCAGGCGTTGCTTGATTTCAGGAAAAGCGGCAAAGCCGTTGTGGCATATACCGAGAATCCCGGCACGGGCAGCTATTATCTGTCAACCGCGGCCGACAAGATATATATGGGCAGCTACAAAGGCGGCAGCAATATGATGACCGGAGTCGGCACCCAGATGGTTTTCCTGAAAGACCTTCTGGACAAACTTGGAGTGAATGTGCAGCTTATCCGGCACGGCAAATACAAATCCGCCGGCGAGATGTACATCAAGAGCCAGCCGAGCCCTGAGAATCTTCTCCAGACACAGGAAATGGTCAATTCAATCTGGGACAATCTTGCAGCCGGCATCTGCGAAAGCAGGGAGATTTCCCGCAGCCGTCTTGACGAAATGATTGACCATCTCGAGCTCAACACTCCTGAAGATTTCCTGAACAACAATCTTGTTGACGGACTTCTCACCAAAGAGGAGTTGAAGGACAAACTCACAGACCTCGCAGTTGAAAGCAGATACGCTGACCTCAAGATGATACCGTTCTATGACTATGTCGCAGCCAACGCACTCAATCCTTCCTCGGCGAAACAGAAAATCGCCATCATCTTCGCAGAAGGCGAGATTGTGGACGGATATGAAAAGGACGAAGTGGCAGGTGACAGATTCGCTAACATAATCGCTTCAGTAAGAGCGGATTCCACAGTCAAAGCCGTAGTGCTCCGAGTTGCATCCCCTGGAGGAAGCGTAGTGGCATCCGAGAAAATACGGACGGAGATTGACCTGATGCGCAAAGACAAGCCTGTCATCGCATCTTATGGAAATTATGCAGCTTCAGGCGGATATTGGATTTCCAACAGCTGCGACAAGATTTTCAGCGACCCGAGCACACTCACAGGATCAATCGGAGTATTCAGCATGATCCCTGATTTCAGCAAGACCGCAGAGAAAGTCCTTCACGTCGGCATCACCAATGTCGGTTCAAGCTGCCACAGCGATATGTATTCGCTAATGAGACCTTTCGACAATGAGGAATACGCATATATGCAGAAATCTGTTGACGACATTTACGAGGCGTTCCTCAGCAATGTCTCTGCCGGCCGCGGCATGAGCACTGAAGAAATTGACGAGATTGCCCAGGGCCGGGTATGGACAGGAAGTGACGCTCTGAAGATCGGCCTGGTCGACGAACTCGGTTCCCTCTCTGACGCAGTGCGTTACGCAGCCATAGCGGCAGGAGATCCTATGGCGGATCTGTCCAGCTGGCAGATTGCCACTTATCCGAAGCCCCAGACAACGATAGAGATGCTGCTCGAGACACTTACGGGCTCAACTGACGCACTGGCGGGGACACCTTTCGAGTCAGTGGGACGCGCTTTCAGGAACTGGGACGCAGCCTCATCAGAAAAGGTCTATGCCAGAATGCCTTACATTTTAGAGGTCAAATAAGGAGGTCTGATTTTCAGCTTTACAATCCTTGATGTGGAAGCAGTCACTTTGACTGAATCATCCACTCGGCAGAATACCGAGCCGGAAGCG
>JAQXHU010000082.1 GCA_029007435.1 Bacteroidales bacterium | reverse complement strand
ATATTGGAAATGCTGAAGTTGGACTTGGCGATAGGGGAGTTGAGGAACGCCCTGACAGCAAAATTGGCTGAATTCGGGCCGTTGACAGGAAGCGAGAACTGTGCGCCGTTGGTGCTGTTCCATATTGCGCTCACAATCGGTGACTGGACAAGTCCGCCTTCGAGATTTCCGTTGAGGGAGAAGAAGGTCTTCTTGTTGCTGTATCCGAACCTGAGCCTTACGTCGTGTCTGAAATACGGTTCAAGATAAGGGTTTCCGAGCGACACGCTAAGCGGGTTGGAATTGTCCGGAACCGGCATCAACTGCGAGGTGGTAGGCTGGGATGAGTTTCCGAAATAGAATCCGCGGATGTTGGTGTTGTCATTGATGTCGTACCAGATCATTGCAGAAGGTGACCAGTTCACCACAGTGCTGTTGTAATCCTGCCCGTTGGTCTCGTTGTGAGTTATGGTAGGCACGACAGCAGCGCCGAGCTGCGCTCTAATCTTGTCTTTCTGGAACATAAAATTCAATCCGCCCCTGTGTGTCTGGTACTGGTTGAGAATGTCGCTGGAATATGTGTCGTTCCGCTCCATTCCGTCTTTGTTGAAGAACTTGTTCCCGGAACCGTAGTCAGGACCTTCGCCGAAGTCTGTGATGCCGCCGGAATCGTATGTGTCTTTTACGGACTTGTTCTGGCTCCACTTGTACTGGTAATTGGCCTCAAGATAGAATCCCGCTCCGAGAGGTTCGGTATATACCACCCTTCCTCCGAGTGACGATGATTTGGAATTCTGCTCAAACCATTGATTTATAATGTCATCGGAATCCACTGACCCGTCCGCATTGTAATTCCTTGTCAGTGACTGGTTCAATCCTTCAAGGTCGTTGTTGCTGAAGTTGTAGTCAATGTTCACGGAAATTGTCCTGCCAGGGATGCCGAGACGCTGCCTGAAGAGCAGGAATCCGTTCGCTGTCCAGTTGTTGTTGTTTCCGTTGTTGAAATTGAAACCGTCGTTCTTCAATACCGCATCTGCTGTCCCTGACGTCTGGCCGTATGTGTCGAAATCGGAGAATTCAGTGAAATTTCCCTTTCCGAAATTGAACTGCGGCTGGAAGAGAATCGAGGTCTTTTCTGAAAATTTGTGCTCCAGTCTCATTCCGATACGATGCCCCTGCGAGTTGTTGGTGCTGTAACCGTCATTGTTGTATATCAGGCGTGAACCGTCATCGAGGTATGTGGTCTTGGAACTCTTCTCCTGCACATCGGTTTTGGTATTGTTGTACAGATAGTTGGCTCCGAGGTCCATCTTGTCGTCGAACAAGTCCCAGGAACCGTTGATTCCGCCCATCCAGGATGATGTGATACCGTTGCTGTTACCCCATCCTCCGGAGCCGCGGCCCATTCCGCCGCTGCCCCTCATTGAACGCATCATACTGCCTGACAGGTCGTTGAATCCCCTGTTGTTCGTGTTGTTCGCATTGAGGATTATGCTCAGCTGGCTCTTCTCGGTGAATTTTCCTGCGAAGGCCGCTCCCTGGTATCTCCAGTCTCCGTTGTCGTCAATGAGGTCGGAGGTTGTTTTTTCAGGCCAGTCGTGTCCGCCGCCCGCCATAACATTTCCGAACAGCCCGTTCATCATTCCCTTCTGCACGCTCAGGTCAATCACTGTCTCTTCCTGGCCGTCGTCAATGCCTGTGAACTGTGCCTGTTCGGACTTCTTCTGCACAACTTTCACCTTGTCAACGATTTTTGCCGGAATGTTCTTGGACGCAAGTGAAGGGTCGTCAAGGAAGAATGTCTTTCCGTCAATGGTGATTTTGGATATGGTCTGGCCGTTGGCGGTAATTGAACCGTCCTCGCTCACCTCCACTCCCGGCAGTTTCTTGAGAAGGTCCTCAAGTACATCGTTGTCGGTAGTCTTGAACGATGACGCATTGTATTCCACCGTGTCTTTCTTGATAATGATTGGATTGCCGACAGCTGAAACGCTGGCAGCATCGAGCATCTGTTTGTCGGGCTCCATATCCACTGTGCCAAGGTCAACTGCTTCCTTGACGGTAATGTCTTTTGTAAAGTTCTTGTAACCAAGTAGTTCTGCTTTTACGGAATAGGAACCTGCCGGCACTTTCTCAAGCACTGCCTTCCCCTTGTCGTCCGTGAGCACATATTTGAAAGGGCTCTTGTCCCCGCTCCTGGTTATCGAAACTGTGGCGTAGGGAACAGGTTCCCCTGTGGAGGAATCCTTCAGGGTGAGGGATACCGTCCTGTTCTGCGCTCCCGCCGCAAAAGAAAAAGCGAGCGTTGTGAGCAGCCCGCATAATAAAGCAATGATTCTCTTCATTGTTCAATGATTTATAAGTGACACACTACATTAATATCAACCAACATTACTTTAGACAGAAATGCCCGCCGGAGGTTTAATCTGGCAGGCAGTAATTTTTCAATTTTTCCCCGGAAACGGACCTCATTTGACCCTGTCCGGATGTTCGGCGATGAATTTCTCCCAGGAACCTCCTGTCTTGAGACCGGCAAGGGGACTTGTCATTTCATAAAAATGGCACATAGCTATCGCCAATGCGTCTGTGGCGTCGAGAAATTTTTCCTCTATGTCAATGCCGAGGATTCTTTGCAATATTGTGCTCACCTGGACTTTGGAAGCAGCTCCGTTTCCTGTGACCGCCACTTTTGCCTTTCTCGGGGCGTATTCGGTGATTGGAATTCCCCTGGTGACGGCCGCCAGCATTGCCGCTCCCTGAGCCCTTCCGAGTTTCAGCACAACCTGTGCATTCTTTCCGTAGAATGGTGACTCAAGTGCCATTTCATCAGGCGACCAGGTGTCACATACTGTCCCGACTCCATAATAAATACGCCGCAGTTTGTCGTAGGCGTTCTTCTCTTTGCGGAGGTCAATCACTCCCATATCCACATATTGCGGTGTCTTGCCCACAATGCGGATGACCCCGAAGCCAAGTATATTGGTTCCGGGGTCGATTCCCAGGATTGTGGTGGTATTTTTCTGAAGACTGGCCATCAGTGTCAGTCAATGCAGTCGAATCCGGTGTAAGGACGGAGAACCTCAGGGATGACGATTCTGTCCTCCTGCTGGTTGTCCTCAAGCATTGCCGCAACGACACGTGGCAGCGCTAAAGAACTTCCGTTCAGTGTGTGGCAGAGCTGGGTCTTGCCGTTTGCATCTTTGTATCTGAGATGCAGGCGGTTGGCCTGATAAGTCTCGAAGTTGGAAACGGATGAGATTTCAAGCCATCTCTGCTGTGCTGCGGACCAGAGTTCGAAGTCGTAAGTGATGGCTGAGGTGAAACTCATATCTCCTCCGCAGAGACGGAGGATGCGGTATTTCAGACCGAGTTTGTTGACGAGGCTCTCCACGTGCGCAATCATCTCATCCAGAGCCTTGTAGGAGTCCTCAGGACGTTCGATGCGGACAATCTCTACCTTGTCGAACTGATGAAGCCTGTTGAGGCCTCTCACATCCTTGCCGTATGAGCCGGCCTCGCGGCGGAAGCAAGGGGTGTATGCTGTAAGCTTCTGCGGGAACTGGTCGTTGGCGAGGATAACATCTCTGTAGATGTTTGTCACAGGCACTTCCGCTGTAGGGACAAGATAGAAATCGTCCAGCCCGACATAGTACATCTGGGCCTCTTTGTCAGGAAGCTGGCCTGTTCCGAATCCGGAAGCGGCGTTGACCATAATAGGCGGCTCGATTTCCTTGTATCCGGCGGCGGTGTTCTGGTCCAGGAAGAAACTTATCAGCGCTCTCTGGAGTTTGGCTCCCTTGCCTTTGTAAACAGGGAAGCCGGCGCCTGTGAGTTTAACTCCGAGGTCGAAGTCTATGATGTCGAATTTTTTGGCGAGATCCCAGTGAGGCAGGGCGTTTTCAGGGAGGTTGATTTCAGGACCACCCATTTTCACTACCTGGTTGTCCTCAGCTCCTTTGCCCGGGACTACGAGGTCACAAGGCAGATTAGGCAGCAGGACAAGCTGGGCCTCAAGCTCCTTGCTGGTAGTGTCAGCTTTGGCGAGAAGTTCTGATGAGCGGTTCTTGAGTTCCGCAACCTCTTTCTTGACTTCCTCGGCCTCGGCTTTTTTCCCTTCTTTCATAAGGCCGCCGATGATGCCGGCTTTCTGTTTCTGCTGGGCGAGAATGGCATCGCTCTCGGTCTGGAGAGCCCTTCTCTCGGTGTCAAGTTCAATTACCTTCTCAACGATGGCCCGTGCATCGAAATTTTTTACTGCAAGCTTCTTGATCACATATTCAGGATCGTCACGAAGCAATTTAAGTGTCAGCATAATATTTAGCGAATATATATATGTCCTTTATAAAAATACAGAGGACCGCACGCCGAACTCGAAGTGCAATCCTCTGATGTCTTTCAAGACCCTTCGAGTTAGTTCTCAAAAGGGATAACCGACACGTATGACTTGTGCTCTTTCTTCTTGGTGAACTTTACAGTTCCGTCAACAAGGGCATAGAGAGTGTGGTCTTTGCCCATTCCTACATTCCTGTCAGGATTGTGGACTGTTCCTCTCTGACGTACGATGATGTTGCCGGCTTTTACGACCTCGCCGCCGAATTTCTTGAGTCCAAGGCGTTTGCTATGTGACTCACGACCGTTCTTGGAACTACTTTGACCTTTTTTATGTGCCATAATTCTTTCCTCCTGTTAATTAATTAAGCGATAGAGTCGATGCGGATCTTGGTGAGCTTCTGGCGATGACCGTTCAGCTTCTGGAATCCTTTGCGACGGATTTTCTTGAATACCAATACTTTCTTGGCTTTCACGCTGTCGTCAAGCACGGTGGCTTTGACTGACGCACCCTCAACATAAGGGGCTCCGACTTTCACTGCGCCCTCGTTGTCGAGAAGCAGCACTTTGTCGAACTCTACCGTCTCGTCTTTCTTGGAAGCAAGGCGGTTAACAAAAATCTCTGAACCAGCTTCTACTTTGAACTGCTGGCCTGCAATGTCAACAATTGCGTACATTTTGATAAAACTATTAAGTTTTCGACTGCAAGCGTCCGCGGTTTGCTGCGGAACTTGAACGGGCTTGCCAGCCATCTATTTTGGGAGTGCAAATTTAGCGTTTTTATTATATTCTGCAAAATTATTTGCTAAATTTGTGTCCGCTAATGCGCTATTGAGATGGATTCACCCTTTATTTTCGATAAGCCGGTGACTGGCAAGGCCTTTGTCGGCAGACGCTCTGCCTGCAGCACGCTGGCAAATATCATAACGCACGGCCAGAACGCGGCTCTTTGGGGACCTCCAAAGTCAGGCAAGCGCTCTGCTGTGGCTCAGACGGTTTTCAATCTCCGCTCAAACGGGGTCCCGTTTATGCTGTGCACTCTCAATTTATTGAATGTCAGGACTCCGGAGGTGTTCATCCGCAAATTCGCAGGTGAGGTGATCAAGGCTGCCACAGATATTCCGGATGAAATTGAGTCGATTTCAGAGAAGTATCTGTATAGCACGTCCCTGGTGTTTGACAGAGCATTCTATGCGGAAACTGGCGAGGTTTTCGGAGGAACTTTCAAACTGTCCGAAAATGATTGTCTTGCGGCTCTGGAACTTCCTTATCTGATTGCCAGGGAAAGAAATACAGGAATGGCCGTCGTTCTGGAGGAATTCCAGAATCTGGATTCACCCGAGGGCGAGCGGCTTTTCAAGTCAATGGAGGACGTTATGTCGGCGCACAGGGACACCGTCTCCCCTTTCTGCTCCTGGATATTGACCGGGTCACGGACCAATGCGATGAACAGTATTTTCTGCCGCAGGCATTATTTCTGGAATTTGGTGGAGAGGGTGGAACTGCCGCCTTTTGCAGAAAACGAGATTGCCGAATTCGTCCTCAAGGGCTTTTCCCAGTTCGGGAAGGTCATCGACAGGGATATGATCCAGGGGGTTTGCAACCTGTTCAAGAACAATATGTGGCATATCAACCATTTTTTCTTCATCTGCAACAGCCTGTCCAAGGGCTTTATGAATGACACCATTCTGAATGACGCCCTGTCCTGTGTGATGTCTGTCAACGAATCTGCGTACAGAAGTATTATGGACGACCTGACCGCATTTCAGGAACGGCTCCTGAAGGCTGTCCTGGACGGGGTGGTGAAGTTCAGCACCACTGATGTGATAGAAAAGTACGCTCTGAATTCCTCGGCGAATGTGAAACGCCTCAAGGACGCCCTGATGAAGAAGGAGGTCATCACTTTCAATGACAGGGAGGAGCCTGAGGTGATAGATCCGCTGTTCGAATACTGGCTCAGGAAGTATTATTTTAAAATCGGAAAATAATGAAACACATTGTCGTGCTCACCGGCGCGGGAGTAAGCGCCGAAAGCGGAATCAGCACTTTCCGGGACAACGGAGGGTTATGGGACAAGTTCGATCCGAATGTCGTGGCTTCGATTGACGGCTGGAACAAAGACAAGGGGCTGCTTCTGGATTTCTATAATATAAGGAGAAGGGAGCTGGCCGATGTCCGTCCGAACGCCGCCCATATTGCGATAGCTGAGCTGCAGAAGAATTTCAATGTGGATGTCATCACGCAGAATGTTGACAATCTGCACGAGCGCGCAGGCAGCTCCAGGGTGCTCCATCTGCACGGGGAGTTGACTAAAGTACGTCCGGAGAACTGTTACAATGATGAAGACGGTTTCTCGGAGAAGTCTGTGTTCGATATCGGTTACGGGGAGATTCATCTTGGAGACAAGGCTCCCAACGGCCATCAGCTGCGACCGCACATAGTCTGGTTCGGAGAGCCGGTCCCGAAGATCGGCAAGGCCATTGACATTGTATCCGAGGCTGACATCCTTCTTATCGTCGGCAGTTCATTGAGCGTGTATCCCGCCGCGGGACTGTACCGTTACGCCCCTTATGAAGCACCTGTTTACCTCATTGACCCGGCTGATGTCAATATCAGGGACAAGCGTGTCCGTCATATACGCTCGGTCGCTTCCGAGGGAATGCAGGAGTTCATCCGGCTGGTTTCAGAGTAGGGGACCTGCTTCCTGAACGGTATTGTGTTTCTGTCCGGAATCAAGGTTTTTCCCGAAAACGCTTGCATTTCAAAAAATTGTAGTATCTTTGCACCCGCTGAAATGAAAATCAGTGAGACTTATAACAAAAGGAGGTGATTCAGATATGATTATTGTACCGCTTAAAGAAGGTGAGAACATCGAGAGGGCTCTCAAGAGATTCAAGAGAAAATTCGAGAAAACAGGCGCTATCCGCGAACTGCGCGCAAGGAAGAACTTTGTGAAACCGTCTGTGAAGAGAAGAGAGCAGATTCAGAAAGCTATCTATGTACAGCATTTGCAGCTCGAGGATGAGCAGTAAGCCAGTACGGTAAATATCTGACAAAAATACAAGCGGGGTCGTCTGGCCCCGCTTTTTGTGTTTTGAATTCTGGTATTGATGTTGTAACTCACTCTGCTTCAATGATGAACACGGCACTTTCATATATTCCACGGAGGGGGATGTTCACCCCTTTGGCCTCCAGAAGGTCGCCAGGCAGCGTCTTGCCGTCGAACCAGAATCTCGGCTTGTCCACATTTATTTCTTTGAAATGGTAACTCCTCTCCGGGTCAAGGCCCCTGAGCCTGAACTGCGGAATTACAGTGCGGCTCTGGTACTTGATGCTGTAGGTGAACAGCACAGCCTTGCTCTTGTCCTCTGAGACATACATCATTCCGTAATAACCGCAGTCGTCATAAGGAGAACCGATTCTCCACAGGTCGCCGTTCATTATGATATCACGGTAGCCTTTGTAGCTTTCGATTGCCTTTCTGGCGAATGCCTTCTCGTCATCTGTCATATGTTTCGGCTGAAGCTCCATTCCGAGCCTTCCGCTGCAGGCAATGTCGAATCTGAATTTGAGAGGTGTGATGTTTCCGGTCTGGTGGTTAGGGACGGCGGAAACGTGTGAGCCGATGACATTTGCAGGGAAGAACAGGCTGGTTCCGTACTGGATTTTCGTGCGGCTGAGGGCCTCAGTGTTGTCGCTTGTCCAGAACTCGTCGAAATATTTCAATGCTCCATATTCAACCCTTCCGCCGCCTGATGCGCAGGCCTGCACCATCACATCCGGATATTTCTTGCGGATTCTCTCCATCACATTGTAGAATCCCTGTACATATCTTATCCAGAATTCGGACTGGCGGTCATCCGGGAGACCGTTAGAGCCTGCATTCTCAACGTGCCTGTTGGCGTCCCATTTTATATAGTCAATCTTGTCGGAAAGGCTCATCGTCCTGTCGAAGACGTTGAAAACAAAATCCTGGACAGCCGGCAGCGACATATCAAGCAGCCATTGGTTCCTTATCAAAGTCGTTTCATAAGAGGCCCCTTTCACTATCCAGTCAGGGTGTTTCTCCGCAGTCTCGCTTTTCGGATTGACCATCTCCGGTTCAATCCAGATGCCGAACCGGAGCCCTTTTTCGTGTGCGTAAGATGCCAAATAATCAATACCTTCCGGCAATTTTTCCTTATTTACATCCCAGTCCCCGAGACCGGCTTTGTCATTGTTTCTTGGATATTTGTTGCCGAACCAGCCGTCGTCCAGGACGAACATCTCCAGTCCCATTGAGGCGGCGTCGTCAATCATATCTGTCAGGGTCTTCGCATCGAAATTGAAATATGCCCCTTCCCAGCTGTTCAGTAGTGACGGCACGGTGCCGCTCCCGGAATGCATCCAATAGTCCCTTGCCCATCTGTGCAGGTTGCGGCTTGCTCCTCCCGCTCCTTCGGCGCTGAACGTCCAGATCATTTCCGGAGTTGTGAAGCTTTCGCCTTTCTTGAGCCTGTATTCTGAAGCATATGGATTGGCTCCGGCGAGTATGGTGAGGATGTTGAACTCGTCAACCTCGAAATTCAGCTTGAAATTACCGCTCCAGGCGAGAGCTCCGGCAATGACGTCTCCATTGTTCTCGTCGAAACGGTCAGTGTCGAGGCTGACCATAAATGCAGGACTTTCCGTATGTGTTGTCCTGACGCCTTTGCGGGATTCGATGCTCTTTGTGCCGTGGGTCAGGACTGTCCGGTCAACCTGAGCTTCCCGCGCCCAGGCTCCGTACAGGTGGGTCAGAAGATATTTCTCTGCTTTGATTGGCAATGCGGAAGAATAAAAACTTCTGAGAGTAATATCGCCTTTTTCACGGTTGCGTATGACAGTATGGGCGGTAATGATGTTCTGCTTCCAGTATGCTGTGAAAACCAGATCTGTCTCCAGGCCTTGAATGCTGTCGGCCAAAGAGATGGTAGTCTCTGATATATTGTTGTCCTGCAATGTTTCAGTCGTATGTGAAACGTATTTCAGCTCGGTGTTCAGGTCTCCGTTCCTGTGGGTCACGGCAAGAGCCGGCTCTCCGAAACTTCTTCCTCCCATTGCCGGATATGCGGCGTATGGAGTTCCGTGGTCGCCACGTATGTAGTTTTTTCTGAGACTGAATGAGCTTGCGTCTCCAATGGCGGCTCCGTAATGGTCGCAGACCAGCATCCCGTCAGGATTGACGCTGAATACCAGGGAACTCTTTTCTGTGCGGATGTTGATGACTCTGGAGTTCTCCGCCTCCGCTCCGAATGCGGACAGCATCAGGACAGCTGCCGCGGTAATGATACTTGACAGTTTCATACTACCGGAAATCTTTGTTCGTTTTCGAAATGTTTCAGTTGACTGAATATGTGGTAATAAAAAAGCGGACTGTCTGATGACTGCCCGCTTCTGTGGGGTGAACGGTGGGGCTCGAACCCACGACAACCAGAACCACAATCTGGCGCTCTACCAACTGAACTACGCTCACCGTGTTTAGGACTGCAAATATAAGAACTTTTTATCAATTTCCAATATTCCCGGCATAAAATTATTCGAAAATTGATGAAAATACTTACGGGCGAATAATTTTTGACAAATATCATTATATTTGCAGGACGTGTACCCCGGCCGTGAAGGCATAAAAGCCAGGAAAGACCCGGCGGGAGGAACTGGTATAACAGTATTTTTTTATGGCAAGAGAAATCAAATTTTCCCTCGTTTACAGGGATATGTGGCAGTCTTCCGGCAAATATGTGCCGAGGGTTGACCAGCTTGAGGAAGTGGCCCCGGCCATTATAGATATGGGCTGTTTTGACCGTGTCGAGACTAATGGAGGAGCATTCGAGCAGGTCAATCTCCTTTTCGGGGAGAATCCGAATGTGGCCGTGCGCAGGTGGACAGCGCCTTTCCACAAGGCCGGAATCCAGACCCATATGCTTGAGAGAGGACTCAACGCATTGAGAATGAATCCGGTCCCGGCCGATGTCCGCGAACTTATGTTCAAGGTCAAGAAGGCCCAGGGAACCGATATCGCCCGTTCATTCTGCGGACTTAACGATCACAGGAATCTCAGACTTTCAGTTGAATACGCCAAAAAGGCGGGAATGGTGTCACAGGTTGCGCTGTCAATCACCAGTTCGCCGGTCCATACCGTTGAATACTATATGGGCGTGGTGGACAAAGTGGTTGAATACGGTTGCGATGAAATCTGCCTGAAGGATATGGCAGGTATCGGCCGCCCGGCCTTCCTTGCCCGCCTGACTGCTGAGATCAAGAAGAAATATCCGCATCTTGTCGTCCAGTATCACGGACATACAGGCCCGGGATTCTCCCCGGCATCAATGCTGGAGGTGGCAAGGGCCGGAGCTGATTATCTGGACGTGGCTGTGGAGCCGCTCTCCTGGGGTAAGGTACATCCGGATGTAATCACCATAAGGGAGATGATGAAGGCCGACGGTTTCGTTGTCAAGGACCTCAATATGGATGCATATATGGAAGTACGCCGCCTCACCCAGAAGTTTATGGACGATTTCCTTGGCTACTGGATCAATCCGTCGAACCACCTGATGTCCTCTCTGCTCGTGGGATGCGGGCTGCCGGGCGGAATGATGGGCTCGATGATGGCCGACCTGAAAGGCTTCCAGGGCGCCATCAATGCTTCGGAGCGTGCCCACGGCCGTCCTGAAATAAGCCTTGACACATTGATGGTCAAGCTGTTCGATGAGGTTCAACACGTATGGCCGCGTCTCGGCTATCCACCGCTTGTTACGCCGTTCAGCCAGTATGTGAAGAATACATCCCTGATGAATCTTATGAACGTGCTCAACGGCAAGCCTCGCTGGACGACCATTGACAAGGACACCTGGAATATGATTCTCGGTCGTATGGGCCAGCTTCCGGGAAGCCTTGCTCCCGAGATTGTGGAACTCGCCAAGTCCAAAGGCCTTGAGTTCTATGAAGGCAATCCGCAGGATATGTATCCGGACGAACTTCCTAAGTTCCGACAGATAATGAAAGAAGAGGGCTGGGATGAAGGTCAGGACAAAGAGGAACTGTTCGAGCTTGCGATGCACGAGCGCCAGTACCGTGACTACAAGAGCGGAGTGGCCAAAGAGCGTTTCAATAAGGAACTTGAAGACCTCAAGGCAAAGGCGGGGGCTCCAATAAATGTGGTGCGTCCTGTTGTGGAAATGCCGAAGTTCAATGCGGAGGAATATGCATCCAGGTATCCTCATTCAGTCCCTGTGCAAGCTCCTGCGAAAGGCCAGATGCTTTGGCAGGTGGATGTGGATGACGTTTCAACTGCCCCTGTGGCCGGTACAGAGGTGAAAGCGGGAATGCCGGTGGGCTATGTGCAGACCTATTACGGAATGGAGGAAGTTATTCCTGCCGTTGACGGAAGGGTAGTGGCTGTCACCGCGGCTCAGGGAAGCAAAGTCATTAAAGGCGAAATCGTTGCCTTCGTCGAGGGTTCTGCCGACGCTGTCAAAGGTGACAACCCTGAAGCAGGAACAGAATAACTGATAGACTGGCCCTCGGTCTGCGGATAGATATACTGCCCGTCGGACTTGTGCCAGGTGAATGACAGTTTGAGAGTCACATTTCCTCCGGGGATATAATCCCTGACAGGGAATGTGGCTGCTTCATATATGGTGGTCAGGTCGGAGGTGTTCTGGGAATCCTCATAGAAACCCTCTCCCTGTCCGTCGTGAGCAAGAATGAAAGCGACCGTGTCTGCGTCACTTTCCAGGTCGTCATAAATGAGAGCCGTCCTGTGTGTGGCGGAAGAACCCCTCCGTCCTATCCATACGCAGTACAAGTTCAGGTAACCTCCTGACAGCCAGGCGTCTGTCACGGTGATTGCATCTGGCCATTCTTTCAAATCAGTGGAGGACAGGGCCAAAGGGCTGCCTGAGACCGGAACCTTGATTCCGCTGGACTTGACGTCGTATTCGTCATCGCGACCGTAGGTTTTGTTCAGGATGTCACAGGTGATGAGAACCCTTGTGCCGGGATCAATGCCTTCAGCTGTTTTTCCGGATACAATGTTGTAGATGACTCCTTCGTCTGTTTTTATCTGCGTCTCTCCATTGAGAAATCCCATAGTGGCGCAGTTGGACATAATAATCTCGTCCTTGCTGCAGGATGATGTAAGAAGGACAGCGGCGGTCAGAATCGCATTGATGATCAGTCTGGTTGAAGTGTTCATAAAAGGTCGGTTTGTTCCACGGACGGCTAAAGGACCCGTCTGCGGGCAGGTCTTGTGCCTTTGCTGGGCCGGCATACAATCTGGATGTCAATGTCTTCCACCCTGTAGCCTTTGAATTTCTTTCTCCCCAGCCTGGCTTTCACAATATCCATCAGTTCATCGTCTATGATGTCTTTGAACGTGTTGTTCTCTGCGTCATATAGGTGTATATGGCTGAATGAATTGACATCGAAATACATCTTGTTGTTCGCACTCAGGCGCCTGCCGTAAATTCCCAGGGCGGACATCTGGGAGAGAATGTTGTAAACCGATGCCGGAGTGACTTTGGTGGTGTTCTCTTTGTCAATTTCCTCGGCTATCATATCGGCAGAAGCGTGTCCCAGACTCATAATGGCCCGGTGTACAGCTATACGCTGCTGGGTAGCCTTGAGCCCGTGTCTCTTCAATATCACCTTCAAATCTTCTATAGAAGGCACTCTGTGCGTCGGTTTTTCCATTGCCTGAAATATATTTCCGCAATTTTAGCAAATTTTTTCAATAATTCCTAACAGTCCATATTCCAAATAAAATTTTCTAGTTAGCGGAGCTTTCATTATATTTGTTGGCTAAACGTTGATTTTTATGGGACAACATACTAAATGCCTTATTATCGGCTCCGGGCCGGCGGGTTATACAGCGGCTATCTATACCGGTCGCGCCGGAATCGTGCCGGTGCTTTATGAAGGAATGGAACCTGGCGGACAGCTCACCACCACTACGGAAATCGAGAATTTCCCGGGTTTTGAGAACGGCGTTGACGCAAATATGCTGATGGCCAGTATGAAAGCCCAGGCGGCAAGGTTCGGGGCGGACATCAGGCCCGGCAGAATCGCCGAGGTGGATTTCTCCGTAAGGCCGTTCATTCTTAAAGATGATTCGGGGAATGAATTGACAGCCGATACTGTGGTCATAGCCACTGGCGCCACTGCCAAATATCTCGGACTGCCTTCCGAACAGAAATTCAAGGGTCTTGGCGTTTCGGCCTGTGCCACCTGCGACGGATTCTTCTACAGGAAGAAAGTTGTTGCCGTGGTGGGAGGCGGAGATACCGCCTGCGAGGAGGCCACCTATCTCGCACAGCTTTGCAGCAAGGTATATATGATTGTCCGCAGGGATGTCTTCAGGGCATCCAAAGCTATGCAGGAGAGGGTTGCGTCCACGCCGAACATCGAAGTGCTTTGGAATTGCAATACCCAGGAAGTGCTTGGAGATGAGGCCGGTGTGACCGGAGTGAGGCTCCTGGGAAAAGATGGTAAGGTTTTTGATATCAAGGTTGACGGATTTTTTCTCGGCATTGGACACCATCCGAATTCCGATATGTTCCGCCAGTGGATTCATACGGATGAGAACGGATACATCGTCACTGAGGCAAAATCCTCCAGAACCAATGTAGAAGGCGTTTTCGCCGCAGGAGATGTGCAGGACCCTGACTACAGGCAGGCAGTCACCGCGGCAGCGTCCGGATGCAGGGCGGCCCTGGATGTGGAAAGATTCCTGAAATCAAATATTGTCAAATGATGATGAACTGTTTAAGAAGAATGTTGTGGTTAGGAGCGGCGCTGCTGGCTCTGGCTTCCTGCAAATCCCAGTATGACGCCCTGCTTTCCAGCAACGACGTCGAGACCAAGTACAAAGCCGCTTTCGATTATTTCAATGAAGGGAAATACCAGAAGGCCGCCAGCCTGTTCGAGTCAATGTCCGTCCTGACTGAAGGCACGAGCAAAGACGACACTGTGCAGTATTACTGGGGATTGAGCAGCTATAAATTCAAGGACTACATCACAGCCGAGGCTAATTTCGCCAAATTCGCATCCACGTACCCGCGCAGCCCGTTTGCCGAGGATGCAAGGTTCCTCAGGCTTGACTGCCTTTACCGCTCGACATACCGCTACGAGCTTGATCAGAATCCTACAAGGCTGGCCATCAGTGCGATAAATGAGTACGTGAAGGATTACGGCAATGAGAATCCGCATGCTGATGAATGTCTGTCAATGCTGACTGACCTGGGCGAAAGGCTTGACCACAAGGCATATGAGTCCGCCCGCCTGTATTATAATATGGAAGACTACAAGGCGTCAAGGGTGGCGTTCCGCAACATTCTCAAGGACAATTCGGACAATGTCTACAGGGAGGACATCCTGTATTATATCGCTATGTCCTCTTACAAATACGCCCAGAACAGTGTCGCTGCAAAGCAGAAAGAGAGATACCTGACATTCATAGACGACTATCTGAATTTCATCGGTGAGATACCTGAGTCCAAATATACCAAAGAGCTTAAGTTCCTTTATGCAAAGGCCCAGAAAGCGCTTGGAAAATATGCAGGAACTGATCAGGAACTGAATGTGAAGGAGAAGGAGTTCGAGAAAGACAGGAAAGCCGCCGAGAAAGTGGAGTCCAGAAATTCCTCGAAATGAAAATAATGAAACTCCGTCCGGAACGGCGGAGTATATATAAGAAAAGACGTAATAATTATGGATAAAAAGAACGTACCACAGAACACGATTACCAGAGACATCAAATATCTCGCTGAGCCGACAGGCAATATATATGAGACAGTCGTTGTTCTGTACAAAAGGGCCAACCAGATTGCTTTGGCCGAGAAAAAGGAACTTAACAAGAAACTCGAGGATTTCAAGAACGACCGCGATTCAATGGATGAGGTTTTCGAGAACAGGGAGCAGATAGAAATCTCCAAATATTACGAGAGGCAGCCGAAGCCGGTGCTTGTGGCTGTGTCCGAGTTCCAGAACAACGAGCTTTCCTACAGGACAGCCCGTCACGAAGCTGTGGAGGCTGCCGATGCCGCTTCTGAAAAGAGGGGTAAAGAAGAATAGCAGTTTATGCTCAAGTCGCTGAATATAAAGAACTACGTATTGATAGACTCGCTGGATATAGAATTCCCGGCGGGTCTCGTCATTATAACCGGCCAGACCGGAGCCGGAAAGTCCATTATACTCGGCGCCCTGTCTCTTGTTCTCGGTTCGAGGGCGGATGCCTCCGTCATCGGTTCTGCTGGAGACAATTGTGTAGTGGAGGCTGAATTCACCGTCCGGGACGATGACGGAAGCATTGCCTCCATACTTGCGGAGAATGATATGGAGTTCCCTGCTGACCCGGAGACGGGGGAGGGGAGCCTGGTCATAAGGAGGGTGCTTGGGCGCAACGGACGTTCACGCTCGTTCATCAATGATGACCCGGCTCCGGTCAAACTTCTCACCACGCTCGCGGCAAGGCTGATAGACATACATTCCCAGCACGAGACTATGCTGCTAAGGGACAAGGCTTTCCAGATGTCGTTGCTGGATCATTACGCATCTGCTTCAACGGCTCTTGAGACCTGCCGTCACAACTGGGCTGAATTGTCCTCGCTCAGGCACCAGTATTCCGAGCTGTGCGAACGGCTAGACAAACTTTCTGAGGAGAGAGATTACATACAGGCGAGATACCGGCAGCTGGAATCGGCTTCTTTGAAGGCCGGCGAACTGGAAGATCTGGAGACGGAACAGAAGAGACTTGCCAATGCGGAGGAGATAAAGACATCCCTGTGCCAGGTGGAGAATCTGTTCGGCGCTGCGTCTGCGGATGATGAACGACCGTCTCTGAACTCCCAGCTGAAGGATTCCGCCAGGCTGCTTGAGAAGATTTCAGCTTATATACCGTCCGCAGGCCAGTTGGCTGAACGTATCGAGTCTTCACGCCTGGAACTGGACGATGTCCTGTCTGAAGTGATGTCGGCAGAGTCAGGTGTCGAGGTGTCGGATGTAAGACTCCAGCAGGTTGATTCAAGACTGTCTTTGCTGTACGAGTTGATGCAGAAATTCGGATGTTCCTCTGTGGAGGACCTGATTTCTGTCCGTGATTCTTTATCTGAGTCATTGTCAGATACCTCAGCTCTTGAAGAACGGAAGGAAGAACTTGCTGATGCAATCAAGCAAGCTGAACGTAAGCACCTTGAGTCGGCTGAGGAACTTCATCAGATCCGTTCGGGCGCCATAAAGGCTTTTGCCGGTTCTGTATGCTCGTCAATCCGTTCTCTTGAACTTGACAGGGCGGTGTTCGATGTCCGACTCGAAGAATGTGAGCCGGGATCCGACGGAAAGGATTCCATTCTATTTGTTTTCTCCTCCACCGGGCAGAATCCTGTGGATGTCGCAAAGTGCGCCTCCGGTGGTGAGATGTCACGTATTATGCTGTGCCTCAAGGCTATGATGGCAGAATACACTAATATGCCGGCAATGATTTTCGATGAGATTGACACCGGCGTTTCAGGCAGCGTGGCTGACAAGATGGGCTCTATGATTTGTTCAATGGGTGCTTATATGCAGGTCTTCGCCATCACCCATCTGCCTCAGGTTGCCGCGAAAGGTGATGCCCATTATATTGTGACCAAAACGTATGAGGGAGACAATGCCGTGACCTCCATACGGAAGATATCCGGCAAAGAAAGAGTCGATGAGATAGCGCGTCTCCTGAGCGGGTCCACTGTGACTCCTGAGGCTGTCGCCAATGCCACCGCTCTTCTTAACGGCTGAGAAACTCAATCCACTATATTTACAATGTAATCAGGTTTGTACTCAATACGTCTCACCGCCTTGTTGGTGAAGCCGTTGCCGTCTTCTCTCCTGAACCTGAAATCAGTCTGGATCATATTAGCGGCCGGGCATATCTCTATCCGTTTGACCCAGTTCCTGCCGAATTTTGCTTTCTGGCTGATGAAATAGTAGGTCAGGTCGTATCCCTGGAAAGCGAACTGTGTAGGCTCGGCATTGTACAGGGCTCTGTACTTCATAAGGAAGTCCGTTGTTTCCCTGCTGTTGTAGTCCACGTAATAAGATGTGGATATGCGTGTGTTCAGATTGTGAAGG
Source organism: Bacteroidales bacterium (assembly GCA_029007435.1). Lineage (GTDB taxonomy): Bacteria > Bacteroidota > Bacteroidia > Bacteroidales > UBA932 > Cryptobacteroides. The sequence continues at coordinate 11,720 of JAQXHU010000082.1, read as the reverse complement.
TTTTCCGCGTCTATTGTGTCAAAAGACCTTATTTTTGACGGGCTGTACAGCACTACATTGTTCTTCCTGTAAACCAGGGTGGCGAGATTCCTGACAGCGTCATTTACAAACGCCTCGCTTTCTGAATTGATGATGACCCGGTTCACTCCGGATTTCGTCATCATCCCCTCAAGGCTGTTGACGGCCTCCCTGCCCTGGAGAATGTTGTAGCTGTAGTATGACGGATTCATCCCGGAACTCTCTATCAGTTCGGACATCATCTGCATCCCTGATGTGCCTGCAACACCTTTCTCACTGATTACGAACACTTTGTCAGCCGCCTTGCGCTCACTCTTGATCCAGTCAAGGAGATCAGCGTACTGCTCTCTTTGTGTGGCCGGCGCCTGGAACATATTTCTGTGGGTTTCTGCCAGATCCGCAGTCCGCGGGTCAAGCGGCGAAATTATGGCAGTGCTTTCCGGTGCAAGTTCCAGCACTCTCTCAAGCTGTGTGTGGCTGACAGGTCCTATGGCCAGGTCGCTTGCTGCCAGTCTCTCCGCAGTGATTGGAAGGCTGGTTGATACATCATAGACGCTGAGGTCAATGTCCACTCCCTGCTCTTTCAGCCTGTCCACAGCCAGCAACGCTCCGCAATAGAAATCGAAACTGTTCTCATTAGGCTCGGAAGCGGTAGCTTTCAGTGGCAGCATCAGCAATGCGCTGACTTTTCTGTCCTCACGTCCGACAGGTTCATCAATGCTCTCTTTTTCCTCCTCTTTTACAGTCTCCTGACTGCTTTCTTCCTTCTGCTCCTCCTGCTTCACATTTTCAATATTCTCTTGTGCGTCTTTCCGGGGCACAGCGGTTTTGCAGTCCACTGGCACTTTGATTTTCTGCCTGTTCTTGAGCTTGTGGCTTGTCAGCCCGTTGTACTCCATCAGCACATTCACCGGGATTGAATATTTGTATGCGATATCGTCAATATCCTCGTACCATCGGGAAACGTGAATGAAATAGTCCTCGCCTTTCTTTGCTTTCTTCGTTTCAGTCTGCACTGTCTGTCTCGGTGCTGGTTCCGTCTTTGTCTCTTCTTTCCTTGGCGGGTCAGCTACGGCTTTTTCCTCTTTAACAATGTCATTCTTCCCGGAGGCTTCTTTCACATACGGCACATATATGATGCTGTCCTTCTTCAGTCCCTGAGTTTTCAGGTCTTCCTTCGGATTGGCCTTGCAGATATCGTCAATGGATACTCCGTAGGCTTTTGCTACCGAATAAAGTGTCTGATGGTCAAGTACTTTGTGACAATAATATATCTTTCCGTCCTCCGCCCTGACTCTTTCGGAAGAGATGGTTACAGGCTCCTGGGTATATGTCTGGGCCGCGGTGTTTGTCTGCACTCCGAGCAGGCAGGAGGCGATCAGCGCGCTGAATGTGAATATTTGAATTCTCATAATAAATATAGTTACAATGTTCCGGCAAAATCCCTCAGGTCTCTGCAGAAGCTATGCCACGAGAGTCTCGTCTTCTCTTTCCGGATGTTTTCTACGCAGTTCTGGACAATCTCAGGATGCCTGAAATAATGCCTGATTTCTTCAAGTATGCATTCCGGAGTTGTCTCTCTGGCGACTATGCCCGTTCCCCTCTCTCCGATAGTGCTTCTGAGACCTCCTACATCGGTCACAATCATAGGCACTTCGAAATGGTATGAGATGGAACTGATTCCGCTCTGGGTGGCCGACCGGTAGGGCAGCACAGTCACGTCTGCAGCCGAGAAGTAGTCTTTCACCTCGGAGTCCTTTATATAATGAGTGAAAATGTGGATCCTGTCCTTGCCCGGGATGCTGTCGATGATTCTCTGGTAAGGCTCGAATGAACCGTATGGTTCACCAGCTATAATCAGCTGATAATCATCGCTTAATCCCTTGAATGCCTCCAGCAGGATGTCAAGTCCTTTGTACTGTCTTATCAGTCCGAAGAACAGGATGTTCTTCTTTCCGCCCGCCAGGCCGAGTTTCTTCTCCGCCACCTGTCTTGGCAGCTTTTCCCCGAAATGCGAATACAGCGGATGGTTTCTCATTATGTAAGCAGCATCCGGCTTCAGCCTCAGAAGGTCTTCCGTAACGGCATCGCACATAGTGATGAACCCGTCGCAGCCATTGAGGAAATATTTTGTGAAAGGCGTATCGAAGAATCTTGGTTCGTGCGGGACGACATTGTCCAGGATTCCTATCACTTTGCACTCTTTTCCGGCATTCCGGGCAACATAGCCGAGCGATGGGGCAAACCAGGACATCCAGTATCTCATTATCAACACGTCCGGTTTCCATTCCCGTATTTTCCGCGCGGCGGTAATCCACGTCAGAGGGTTGGCAGTGTCCAGAACAGCCTCGCTCTCCACCGGCACAGCCTCGTCGTCTGGTGTTACATACTGCGTTTTCCCGGGGAACAGAATGTCCGGATACTGCCGGCTGAAATTGTAGGCCTTGACAATATCAGATTTGCCCAGTTCCAAATACAGATTGGCATTGAACTGGGCAATTCCACCCCTGAAAGGGTAAAAACAGGATAAGACAGCGATTTTCACGTCTTATATATGTTTATTCAGAGCTTTTTCCTGAGTTTTTGGATTTGCTCTTGATATATTCGTCGTTGAGTCTGGTGATAACGTCCTCAGTGATGTCGAGGGACGGGTCGCCGGCTGCAACCGGAGCAGGAAGGATGTCGCCCTGGGTGGTGATGACCATTGCATATCCTTTCTCGGCTGTGTATTTATCGAGGAACTCCTTGATGGCATTGCCGATGTTGTTCATCATAACCTGCTGCTCCTCGGCGATTTCCTGATTCTTCTGGTTTGCGTACTCGTTGAAAGCATTTCTCTGCTCCTCAAGTTTCTGGCCCTGCGCTTCAGCTACCGAACGGGTGATGAGGCCTTTGTTTATCTTCTCCTGGAAAGAGTTGACGTCGTTCTGGAGTTTGTTGCCTCTCCTGTTCACTTCCTCGGAAATGCTCTGCGCTTTTGTCTCGACTACTGATCTGAGATCATTTGCCATATCGTACTCGGTGAGCACTTTGTCAAGATTGAAATAGACGATGGCTCCCTTTGCCGCTGCGGCGGTCTCTCCTTCAGCATTTGCTTCAGTGTTTTCGGATGTTTTTCCTCCGGAGCAGGAAACGATTCCGGAAAGGGCCACAGCAACCAGAGCTATGACGCTGAGAAATAATGTACTTTTCTTCATTTTTATTGTTTTTTTTAATAATAATCTGTGCAGGCCGCAATCACACGGAATGCAAATTTACTAAAATATTTTAAATTTTTATCCTGGACAGATAGGCGGCTATCGTTTTTTCAAGCCCCATATACAGGGAATCGCATATAATTGCGTGACCAATAGACACTTCGTCAGTCCACGGAATAGTTCTTATAAAGAACTCAAGATTGTGGAGATTGAGGTCGTGGCCCGCATTAAGACCGAGACCGCATTCCCTTGCGGCCTCAGCGGCGCGGAGATATGGCTCAACAGCTCTTTCCGGACAGGATGCGTATTCTTCGGCGTACATAGCGGTGTAGAGTTCCACCCGGTCAGCTCCGCATTCTGCCGCTCCATAGACTGCCGCAGGGTCGGGATTGACGAAAATGGAGCATCTTATCCCTTTGTCCTTGAACTCTTTGCATATTTCGGTAAGGAAATCCCTGTGCCTGACAGTGTCCCATCCGGCGTTGGATGTGATGGCGTCCGGTGCGTCCGGCACAAGAGTGACCTGGTCCGGGACCACCTCGTTCACTATGTCTATGAATTTCGGCACCGGGTTGCCTTCAATATTCATCTCCACTTCGAGAAGCGGCCTGATCGCCCTCACGTCCGAATAGCGTATATGCCTCTCGTCGGGTCTTGGGTGCACTGTGATGCCTTCCGCCCCGAATCTCACGCAGTCAACCGCAGCTTTCTCCACATCCGGCATATTTCCCCCTCTGGCATTGCGCAGAGTGGCTATTTTATTGATATTGACGCTTAAGCGTGTCATAATGATTTTCTTTTCGTTTGTAAAATGAATACAAAAATAACTATTATTGTGAAAATATTGTAAAGAAAGTGCTATTTTTGAAGAATCCTTGAACACCAATTATTTCAAAGATGATGCTTTTCGGTTTTTATGTGAAAAACAAGGCGCTTCTCGGCAGCCCCAGGATTGCCCGTCTCAGGGATGGACTTGTGGACGCCGGATGCGGAGTATATGATATTGAAACGAGGTCTGATTTGCGGAAAGGAACTTCCGCCGTGCTCAGTATCGGAGGTGACGGCACATTTCTGTCCGCCTCCAAGCGCGTAGCCGATTCCGGAGTCCCGATCATTGGCGTGAATATGGGCCGGCTCGGATTCCTTTCGGAGAACAAACCGGAAGATGTGGCGGCGGCTCTTCTCAGCGGAGCTTATGAACTTGAGGACCGCACGATGCTCTCAGCCACTCTTTCAGGTGAAGGAACGGACAGCGTGATGGATTTCTGGCCGTATGCGCTGAATGAAGTCACGGTGCACCGGAGCGGGGCGGCCGTGCTCGGCATAAGTGTCACCGTGGACGGCGAGGAACTGCCTACGTACTGGGCTGACGGGCTCATCGTGGCCACCAGTTCCGGCTCCACGGCATACTCCCTCAGTGCCGGAGGGCCTATCTGCACTCCCGACTCCAAGGTGCTGATTATCGCTCCGATAGCTCCGCATAACCTGAATGTGCGTCCGCTTGTGGTCCCCGAGAGCGCCGTCATTGTGATAAGCATCAAGTCCAGGGATTCTTCCGCGGTATTCACAATGGACAACAGGACTATGACCATAGGCTCGTCAACAGTCATCCGGGTATCTATGGCACAATTTTCGCTAAAACGCATTCGGCTTTCCACATCAAGCTTTGTGAAAGCCTTAGTCAGCAAACTTTTCTGGGGAGAAGATATCAGGAACAATGGTGATTGAATAATCAATGGAAAAAGACAGCAAGATTCCTGCGCACGTTTCCATAATAATGGACGGAAACGGCAGGTGGGCCCGGGAGCGTGGCCAAGAACGAGTGTCCGGACATAAAAAAGGCGTGGAGAGTGTCCGCACCTGCCTTGAAGCAGCAGTTGAGGCCGGAGTCAAATACCTCTCGCTTTATGCGTTCTCCGAGGAGAACTGGGACCGCCCGAAAACGGAAGTGGATTTTCTTATGAAACTGATGTTCGATTCTATATCGGCGGAGATGGAAAGCCTGATGAAGAACGGTGTCCGTTTCCGGGTGCTGGGCAACAAGGCAAGACTGAACCCTGTGCTTCAGGATGCAGTTGCCGGAATGGAGAATATGAGCCGGAACAACGACCGTATAGAGCTGATAGTGTTTCTCAGCTACAGCGGGCGGTGGGATATTTTCCAGGCTGCGAAAAAATTCGCATACCAGTATTTGAGCCAGCCGGACGGGATGGAACGTCTTGAAAAGGAGAACGATTTTGCCGCATTCTCGCAATTCCTTGTTACAGACGGAGTTCCTGACCCTGACCTGATTATCCGTACTTCAGGGGAGAAGCGCCTGAGCAACTATCTCCTGTGGCAGGGAGCCTATTCGGAATTAGTGTTCGTTGACAAGAACTGGCCGGATTTCGGCAAGGAAGATTTCTTCAATGCGCTTTCCGAGTATTCGTCGAGGGACCGAAGATATGGAAAAGTGAAATAATTGCAGTATATTTGTACGATTTTACGTAAAAGACAATGAAGATTAATTCTATATTCTGCCTGGCTGTGCTGATTTTGATGCAGTCTGTGGCATCCGGTCAGCAGAGGAGCAGTTCTGTGGAGGTTGACTATAACGAGCCGCACGAATATGTCGTCGGAGGCGTCAAGGTCAGTGGCAACCGTGCTTTCGCCGAGCAGCAGATTCTCAATCAGGCGGGTCTGCGCACCGGTATGAAGGTTACTGTGCCGGGAGATGACATATCATCTGTCGTGAACAGGCTCTGGATGCAGCGCTATTTCCAGGACGTCGCCGTATATATTGACTCAATAGCCCCGACCAGGGACACGGCGTTCTTCTGTCTTGAGATAGAGGAGAGGCCGAGGGTGTCGATGTGGTCGTTTTCCGGAGTTAAAAGCGGAGAGAAGAAGGATCTCACCGAGAGGCTCAACTACAGGAGGGGAAGCGCGTTCTCCGAATATGTTTCCAAGACATCAGTGGACATCATCAAGAGATATTACCAGGGCAAGGGCTTTATGAACGTGAAGGTCGAACCACAGGTGAAGAAGGACACTGTGGTCAAGAACGCCATCAGGGTCAATTTCGCCGTTGACAGGGGTGACAAGGTCAAGATAAAGACTATCAACTTCATAGGCAATGAGAACGTGAGCGATTACAAACTCGCCAAGTCAATGAAGAAGACCAAGTCGGCCAAGTATTACAACTTCTTCAAGAGCAAGAAGTTCAATGAGAAAGAGTACCTGAACGACAAGAAATCCCTTATCAGCGCTTTCAACGAGTCCGGTTACAGGGACGCAAGGCTCCTCAAGGATTCCATTTATTATGTCGTCCCGGGCAAGAGACTCGGCATTGATTTCACTTTCGACGAGGGCAAGCAGTATTATTTCAGGGATGTGACCTGGACCGGAAACTCCGTTTATTCGTCCGAACTTCTGAATTCTGTCCTCCAGATCGGCAAGGGCGATGTGTATGACGTCGTGACAATGGAAAAGAGGCTGAACGGAGGCGGGAAGCAGGGCGATATGGATGTCTCCAAACTATACAGGGACAATGGATATCTGTTCTTCAATGTACAGCCTGTCGAGCTGAATGTCGCCGGGGACTCTGTGGATGTTGAAATGCGTATTGTCGAGGGCAAGCAGGCCACTTTGAACAATATCATAATAAACGGCAATGACCTTACCAATGAGAGGGTTGTGCGCCGCCAGATTTTCACCAAACCGGGCTATCTGTTCAGCCAGACTGACTTCGAGAGGTCCATCAGGGAAATCGCATCGCTGGGCCAGTTCGACCCTGAAGCCATAACCGATCCTGCCAAAGGATATTCCATCATTCCGGACCAGAGGGACAACACTGTGGACATTGTATATAATGTAACTGAGAAACCGTCCAGCCAGCTGGAGCTTTCAGGAGGTTGGGGAGGAAAGACCTTCGTTGCCACTGTCGGTGTAAGCTTCAACAACTTCTCCACCCACAGGTTCTTCGAGAAGGGAGCCTGGAGGCCTGTTCCGTTGGGAGATGCGCAGAATCTCTCGTTCAGGTTCCAGACCAGCGGTACTTATTACACCGCCATCTCGGCCAGCTTCATGGAGCCGTGGCTGTTCGGCAAGAAGCCTACATCTCTCAGTATATCTGCATATTACAGCCGCCAGACGAACTCTTACCTTGCCTGGAACATTCTGAACAATGACAGGCAGTTCGAGGTATATGGAATCTCGATGGGACTCGGAAACCGTCTGAAATGGCCTGACAACTATTTCGTGCTTTACAACCAGCTCAGCTGGCAGACATACCGTCTCAACAACTGGTTTTCCAACTCGTTCATTTTCGATGACGGCGTGTCCCACAATATCAGCTACACTCTCGGCCTGTCCAGAAACTCCACCGACCAGCAGATTTATCCGCGCCAGGGCTCGGATCTCTCGTTCTCGGTGCAGCTGACACCACCGTTCTCGTTGTTCAGGCACAAGGACAGGGGCAATCTTGACGATGCCGGCAATCCTATGCACGTAGGCAATTACAGGGATATCAATTATGATAACTGGAGCGCGCAGGACAGGTACAGATGGATCGAGTATCACAAATGGTCGTTCAAAGGTTCGCTCTATACCAAGCTTGTCGGAAATCTCGTCCTGATGACCAGAGCGCAGTTCGGATATCTCGGATATTACAACCGGAAGTGGGGTTATTCTCCATTCGAAGGATTCATTGTCGGAGGTGACGGAATGTCGGGCTACAACAACTACGGTTCCGAGGTCATCGCGCTCCGAGGCTACGAGAACTACTCCCTTACCCCGTATCTTCCTACGACCTACAGTTCAAATGGTTATGCCTATGCAGGAAACGTGTATGACAAGTTCACTGTCGAGCTCCGCTATCCTGTGGTGATGCAGCCTCAGTCAACTATTTTCGCTCTCCTGTTCCTTGAAGGAGGTAACTGCTGGTCTGATATCCGTGATTTCAATCCGTTCAAGATCAAGCGTTCTGCCGGAGTCGGTGTGAGGGTTTACCTGCCTGTCATCGGACTGCTCGGTATCGACTGGGGTTACGGATTTGATGACAAGGAGAACGGAAAGGGACAGTTCCACTTCCTTATCGGACAGCAGTTCTAATTAATGAAATACAATAATATTATGGATATGAAAAAATTTATTTTGATCACAGCGGCTGCGGTAATGACTCTTACCGCTTCAGCACAGAACTTGAAGTTCGCCCACGTCAATTTCAATGAGCTCGTTATGCTTATGCCTGAGGCAGACGCTGCGAGATCCCAGATGGAGGCTTCCCAGAAAGAGGCTCAGGACACATATAGGACTATGGTTGAGGAGTACCAGTCAAAGGCCCAGAAGTATCAGCAGAACAGCGCTACCTGGACTGCGGCTATCCGCGAGAGCAAGGAGAAAGAGCTCAATGACATCTCCAACAGGATCCAGGAGTTTGACCAGTCCATCCAGCAGGAGCTCCAGCAGCAGCAGAATGAGCTGATGGCCCCAATCCAGCAGAAAGCTATCGAGGCTGTCAACAAACTTGCAAAAGAGGGCGGCTATGTGTATGTGTTCGAGAAGAGCTCTCTTCTCTATGTTGACGAGGCACAGAGCACTGATCTGACCAAGGCAGCCCGCAAGGCTCTCAATATTCCTGACGGAAGGACTCTTGAGACCCTCCAGCAGGAACTTCAGGCAAAAGCCCAGGCCCAGCAGTAGTTTTCTGATAGGTATTTATGCCGGTGTGGCGGAGAAGCATCGCTTTCCCGCCACACCGTTATTGTACTTTTCAGCTCGGAAAATTTCGGCGAAATTTATTATAAATTATTAGGCTTTTAACGTTTTTGTTATTAGATTTGCATCCAATTTTAAAATATTTCTTTAAAATTATTAAAGAACAATGCAACATAAAGTCATCGATACCAATGACGTTGTGATCAGATTTGCTGGGGATTCGGGCGACGGAATGCAGCTGACAGGCACTCTGTTCGCCAATATGTCCGCTATTTACGGAAACGGTCTTTCCACTTTCCCAGACTATCCTGCCGAAATACGCGCGCCTAAAGGAACTGTGGCCGGAGTCTCCGGTTTCCAGGTCCATATCGGCAGTCACAAGGTCAATACCCCGGGAGATTTCTGCGATATGCTGGTCGCAATGAACCCAGCGGCGTTGAAGGCGAACGCAAAATGGCTGAAACGCACTGCCACCGTACTTGTAAACGAGGATGCTTTTGACGACCTCGGCCTGAACAAAGCCGGATTCAAGGGCAATCCTTTTGAAGAACTTCATATCGAGGACAGGAACATCATCTGCGCCCCGATAACCAAGCTGACAGAGGAGAGCCTGAAAGACAGCGGGCTTGATGTCGTGGCTGTCCACAAGTGCAAGAATATGTTCACTTTAGGGATGGCGTGCTACATTTACAACCGTCCTGTTGAATATATTTACAATTACATTGAGACCAAATTCAGGAAAAAGCATCCTGAGATGATAGAGCCGAACCGCAAGGTTGTGTTCGACGGTTTCAATTACGCTTCCAATATCCAGGCTGTGGCCAACACATACCAGATAGCTCCGGCCAAACTTGAGAAGGGCGTTTACCGCAATATTACCGGTAACCAGGCAGCCGCCTGGGGTCTCATCGCAGCTGCGGAAAAATCCGGACTGCCATTGTTCTGCGGCTCGTATCCTATCACTCCCGCCACTGCGATCCTGGAGGAACTTGCGATTCATAAGAATCTGAATGTCAAGACAATGCAGACAGAGGACGAGATTGCCGGCATTTGCAGTGCGATTGGTGCCGCATTTGCGGGAAACCTGGCCGTGACCACAACCTCCGGCCCTGGCCTGTCATTGAAATCTGAAGCTCTCGGGCTTGCGGTGATGACAGAGCTGCCGCTGGTCGTAATTGACGTCCAGAGGGCTGGCCCTTGCACCGGTATGCCGACCAAGACCGAGCAGGCTGACCTGAACGAGGCTCTCTACGGGCGCAATGGGGAAAGTCCTATGGTGGTGATGGCAGCCCACTCTCCTGCGCATTGCTTCCAGATGGCATTTATGGCGGCAAAGACCGCCCTTGAGAATATGGTTCCTGTAATGCTCCTCTCTGAAGGTTTCCTCGGAAACGGCTCTGAGCCGTGGCGGATTCCGTCAATGAGCGATTATCCGGAGATTCATCCGAGACTGGCCACTCCGGCCGATGGCCCTTTCCGTCCTTTCAGACGTGATCCTGAGACTCTTGCCCGCGAGTGGGCTGTCCCCGGGATGAAGGGATTTGAGCACAGGGTCGGAGGACTTGAGAAGAATCACTACGGAGTGCTGTCAAACGATCCTGATAATCACGAGCTTATGGTCCGTGAGAGAGCGGAGAAGGTGGCCCGTGTCGCCCGTGTTATTCCGGAACTGGAAGTGGACGGGGATCCGTCAGGTGAACTTCTGATTGTGGGCTGGGGAGGCACTTACGGCCATATTCTATCCGCCGTGCAGCAGATGAGGGAAGAAGGCAGGAATGTAAGCTTCGCCCATTTCGACTATATATGTCCGCTGCCTGCAAATACGGAAAAAGTGTTCTCGGGATTCCGCAGAATCATTGTATGCGAGCTCAACTCCGGCCAGTTCGCAGATTATCTGAGGGCAAAACTCCCTGGCTATGAGTATCTGCAGTGCAACAAGATCCAGGGCCAGACTTTCCTGGTGCGTGATATCGTGGAGTGTGTAACTGAAAATGCTTGACAATCAATATGGCTAAATATACTTTCAAAGATTTCAAGAGTGACCAGGAAGTGAGATGGTGCCCGGGTTGCGGAGATTATTCGGTGCTTGTGTCTCTTCAGAAGGTGCTTCCTGTGGTATGCGAGGAAAAGGGAATTGACAAGGAGAAAGTGGTGGTGGTTTCCGGAATCGGTTGTTCCTCACGTCTGCCTTATTATATGAACACTTACGGTTTCCACAGCATCCACGGCCGTGCGACGGCGATTGCCACCGGTATAAAGGTGGCCAACCCGGAGCTATGCGTATGGCAGGCGAGCGGAGACGGAGACGCCCTTGCCATTGGCGGTAACCATTTCATCCACGCCATAAGAAGAAATGTGGACATCAACATAATGCTGTTCAACAACCAGATTTACGGTATGACCAAGGGGCAGTATTCCCCGACTTCCAGGCTGGGGGCTGTCACCAAGACATCTCCGTACGGCACTGTGGAGCAACCTTTCAATCCAGGCAGTCTTGTGCTCGGTGCCAAAGGTTCGTTCTTCGCCCGCAGTATGGATACCGAACTGGCATTGAACCAGGAAATTATGCTGGCCGCATCCAGGCATTCAGGCACTTCCGTCATGGAATTCCTGACCAATTGCGTAATCTTCAACAACGGCTCTCACGCCGAGCTTTCCGACAGGGAGCACAAGAAGGAGCGCACAATCCTGCTCCGCAAGGGTGAGAAGATGCTGTTCGGCCTGAACAATGAGAAAGGAATCGTGCTTGAGGACATGAAACTCAAAGTGGTGACGGTGGGACAGGACGGATATACAATAGACGACGTG
>JAQXHU010000081.1 GCA_029007435.1 Bacteroidales bacterium | reverse complement strand
TTGTTGAAATCCCCGAAGGAATAACCACATTGCTCGGGGATGGCGGAACTTTGAACAGCTTTAACTTGAGAGATTATGACACCATTGGAAAGCTAGTCATACCGTCAACCCTTCAATTGGAGACGGTACCACAGCAAGTATATGATGAGTTGCTTGACATGTGGTTTGATACATCCCATACAGAAATGTATTTCTCTTCCTACGAGATGCCCGGATTCATGACGGCAGCTCCGGTTGAATGTAAATCTGTGGAAATCGGGGAAATAGAGAACCATTCTCCATGTCTCTCAATCGAAGATGGAGTCATATATGACTCAGATAAAACAAGATTGATATTCTGCTTCAGGAAGAAAGACACTTTCATAGTGCCAGCATCAGTCAGGATTATAGAGTCTCAAGCATTCTGCAATCAAACGTCGCTGAAGTCCGTGACACTGCCAGAAAACCTGGAAGAGATGCATAGCGGAGCATTTATCGGTTGCACGTCATTAAAGGAAATAAACATTCCCAAGGGTATAAGCCGTATCAATAGTGCAACTTTTGCAGGCTGCACTTCACTTGTAGAGGTCTCTTTGCCTGATGGAATCATTCATGTTGGTGGCGAAGCTTTTTGGCATTGTGACTCGTTGAAGGAAATAAGACTTCCGGACAGCATAAGAGAGATGAATAGTTTCCAGTGCTGCAGGTCGTTGCAACATTTAGTCGTGCCAAAGGGAGTATCGGTGGTAAAAGGTTTTGCATTCTGTGCGTCGTTGAAAACGGTGGTGTTGCAAGAAGGCGTAACAAAAATAGCCGATTATGCATTCCGCTTCTGTGACAAACTATGCAGAATCAACTTCCCGGAAGGATTAAGGGAAATAGGTGCAAGGGCATTCTATCCATCACGGCTATCTTCTGTAGTATTCCCAACATCGCTAGAGGAGATAGGTAGCGAAGCCTTCTATCATAATAAAGCCTTGCGTAGAATTACATTCAATTCCGTCGTGAAGATCGACCAGGCAGCCTTTGCTTGTACGCCTGCCATAAAAATAATTCTGAAACCAAAGGAGATGAAGATTGACGATGATGTGCTCGATCAAGATACTGCTTTGGATAAATATGGCTTTTGGGATTAGGGGAATAGAAAGTGATTTTATATCTAAAATTATTCCGCCGGGAGATTTTTGTATCTTTGGAGAAATAGCTTATTAATTGATAAAACTCTTAAGGGTCAATCATCAATGGATACTAATAGCAAGAAAGAAATATGGGTGTTCTTGTCACATTCATATAAAGACTATGAAAGGGTAAAGGAAGTTAGAAACATGCTTGAGAACATGTCCTTTCGTCCCATAATGTTTTATTTGCTCTGTTTGTCAGATAGTGATGAGATTGATAATTTGATCAAGAGAGAAATTGATGCAAGAACAAGATTTATATATTGCGACAGCGAGAATGCCCGAGAGTCTAAATGGGTTCAGGCAGAACTACAATATATTAAGTCAAAAGAAAGACGCTTTCAGGCAATAGATTTATCTCTGCCAGATGCTCAAATTCTTGAGTCTCTCAAAGAATTTAAAGATCAGATCAATGTCTTTATATCATATTCCAGACGATGTAGAGAACTCGCAAGAATAATCTATCATAGATTAAACCTATATGACTTCTTTGTTTTTTTTGATTTGTCATCTGTGAAGGCTGGGGATGTAAATCAACAAATCAACCAAGCTATCAGTAATGTCTCTTACAGTAAAGGAGGTATTTTCATCTTTATCTATGATGAAAATGTCTCTGGCTACCAGTTATCTGAGCTTGACTGTGCTATGCGGAAAGGTTGCAGGATTTATGCGTTTAATATAGGAGATAAGACCAATCCAACCATTGATGAAATGCTGTCACAGGCAGATGCTTTTAAAATAAACACTACTGCCGATCCCATAAATGATATTATGAAAGTCATTATAGATAAAGCATTTGACCATGGTTCAATAATGTCGTATCTAAATAAATTCCGATTTGGAGAAGCCGCAAATGATCTCGAAGCGGATTTGTGCTGGGAAGTATTCGAAGATAAAGCTTGGAAGAGTGAATCTCCATATGCCAGAGTGGCTTTGGCAAGAGAGTACAGAGCAGGAAAGTTGGTAAAACGAAATTTAAAGGAAGCTTATTTATGTTTACAGTATGCGGTAAAGGGAGACCACCTGGAGCAGTATGAACATGAATTGAACGAATTATACGAACTTGTAAAGATAGAGGAAAATAAGCAATAACTTGAACTCGTTGACATTATGGCTCGACTTTCTGGATGACTTTTATAATTATAGTCTGCGAAATCTTCAAATTTTGGCCACTTTTCGCAGATTATACTTCGCGGTAACCAGCGAACAAATCGCCTGAAGTGATTGTTTTCTGCAATTTCCTGCAAATTCCCTACATTTGCATAAACAATTGCCCCCCTTATGGATGCAGCAGATATTCGAAACATTTTAAAAAGGAAAGAGGTCAGGAAGAATCTTATGATTGCCTATTTTGCATATATGGCAATCGTCAGTATAGGATTCATCTTGATGATTCCTTATGAAAGAGCATTCTTTCTTTACATTGTCCCGTTATCTTATTTCGGACCGTATATTATTGTCCTGCTCCTCTATATCCCTTGTTATTTGATATTTAAAGCATTCGGGAAAGACAAGATCACAGGGCCTGTCGGCATGCTTCTTTCGTCAATTCTGGAAGTCAGCATAATCATATGCGGTGGATTGATCTATCCATTAGGCCTGATGTGCCTGATATATTTCATTACAGGGACAAATGTTTTTTTATTGGTCGCCGTTTTCTTTTTGGTGGGATACATTGGTTATAAACAGGAACTTGTCAACAGGAGATTATCCAGTGAGAGCAGCATTGATTCAGTGCTCGCTGTCCGGAAACAATGGCTGGATGAATATCTTAAATGGGTAATACTGGCATTAGTGCTGATTGTCTGCCTGATGGGGATAGGCATTTATCGTCACAAATATTTCACTATGATTGACTGCGTTGTTCTTGGCATACAATCCGCTGTAATTATTTTTCAGACCGCATTGTCGCCATATTACAACACATATTATAATAATTATAATGATAAGGATTTTGTCCTGTTCTTGCGGTCGTTTAAAATCGACAATACGAGAGAATCGGATATTATCTCAAAAATCCATTCAGGCCTCTCAGGAAACAGGATTTTTGACAAGCCCAGAATATTAAGAATCGGGAATCCTTCGATTCTTATGTACAGTCCGGAATTAGGTGCGGATACATTCTTCCTGCCATCAGAGGATTGGCAGCCGGTTGTTAGATCCTATGTTGAAAATGCAAAAGTTATCATTGTCCTCATCAATATAAGCAACGGTCAGACTGACGGGACGAAGTTCACGCAGGGGGTGATTTGGGAACTGTACCATAACTATTCTCTCCGTGAAAAATTCGTATATTGTTTTGACAAATTCTCGGAACAGCGCTCCGGCGACTATATAGATGTCCTGGATGATTCCCAGAAACGGCATCCACTTACTCAATGCATTACGCAACTTCTTGATGAACACAAAGATCTGGACTTTGACAACGATCAATGCGCTTTTATATTTGATGGAGAAACCTGCCGTTGCTATGAGAATGTTTCAACGGCAATAAAGGCATTGCTTTCATCAAACGGGAATGAGGTGAACTGTATGTGCAGCTTCCCGGTGACAAACTGTTCAGCAGTTCCTGTGCTCGGCAGTGATGTCCCGGAATGAGCGTTTCCCGTCAATGTAGTCGGCATAGAGTTCCTCAGCCTCACGGCCTCTCAGGAAACTGCACTTCCCGCAGATCGGGCAGTTCCCAAGGCACTTGAACTCATCCCGGATGAACTCAAGTCTCTCCTCTCTGGTCGATGTCTCTATGTCCGGCGTCTTCATTATCCTGTTTTGCAAAGTGCTCTGTCTTAAGCCGATAGGCGTAGACTGGGTGATTATCTGCAAGTTCCACAATCAAGTTGGCGGTTTTTTGGTATCGCATTGCAAATTTAGTACATAAAATGTGATTACAAATAATGTTAAAATGCGGAGGGCGCCGCTTGTGAGACCCTGATATCTACGTATAACCCGGCGGAATCGCATATTTTGATTTTCCTGCGGTGATTTTCCGTCAATTTTATGTAAGTTTGCAGACTTGAACTTGACAATATGTGGCTTGCTCTTGCATTTCTGTCCGCGGCGCTGCTGGGACTGTATGATACCGCCAAAAAGGCGTCTTTGAAGGACAACGCGGTGATACCCGTGCTGTTTCTGAACACGGTGTTCTCAACCCTGATTTTCTCCCCGTTCATCATTTCGTCCATTGTTGACGGCGGGGCGTCCGGAGGTGCGTCAGGCGCGGTGCAGGCCCATCTGATGACCTTTGCGAAATCCTGTATTGTGCTGGCCTCCTGGCTGTTCGGGTATTTCGGCCTGAAACATCTGCCAATCACAATAGTCGGCCCGATCAATGCGACGAGGCCGATTCTTGTGCTTCTTGGCGCGACGCTCCTGTTTGGGGAGAGGCTGAACGGCTGGCAATGGGGAGGAGTTGTCCTCGCAATGCTCTCCCTGCTGATGCTGAGCCGCTCAAGCAAAAAGGAAAACGTAGATTTTGCCCACAACAAATGGATATGGTTCATAGCGGCGTCCGCAATAACCGGCGCCTGCAGCGGCCTGTATGACAAATACATAATGCGGATGCTCGATGCGGCCTTTGTCCAGGGATGGTACAATTTCTACCAGATGCTGCTGATGGGCCTGATGATGTTGGCCTTATGGCTGCCCAACCGCCGCAAATCCACGCCATTCCATTGGTCGTGGGCCATTCCGTTGATATCAATATTCATTTCCGCCGCGGATTTCGCATACCTTTCTGCCCTGAGCCAGCCGGACTCGATGATTTCGGTGGTTTCCCTGGTCAGGAGGAGCTCGGTCATCGTGTCCTTCCTGTGCGGAGCCGTTATCTTCAAGGAACGGAACCTCAAGGCCAAGGCGCTCGACCTTGCATTCATCCTTGTCGGGATGCTCCTTATCTGGATCGGCTCGCATTAGGGACCAGTCTCTGACGCAATGAAAATTTTTGGCCTTGATGATAGATTATCGGGTTGATGCCTCTCTGTAATACAAACAATAATGGAAAATTATGGATACCAGCATCAAATCTGTCCTCAATGCCATCTGGAAGGTGGGATTGGGCCTTCTCGGCGCAGGGGCCGCCGTGTTCTCGATTATTCTCGTAATAGCTTTCTACAAAGTGCATTATGGTAGAAATGAATGGCGTGACCGCACCTTGTCGGCAAATGTGGTGGTAAGAGCTTATGAAAACAGCACCGTCCGCATTTGGAACAAGTCCACAGGAAAGTACACTACCAGGAAACTCCGCTGGGTGTCAGGTGCTCCTGAGCGCGACAGCCTCACCGTTTTCTGCGACAAAAAAGGCAAACGCGGATATGTCAATGTCAACACGGGAGAAATCGTCATCCCTGCCCAGTACAGCAAAGCCTGGCATTTCTCGGAGGGTCTTGGCGCCGTCCTTGGGGACAACGGGAATGTCGGTTTCATCAACAGTGGCAACCAGCTGGTGATCGGCTGCGAAATCCCCTATGACAAAAGTTTCGACTACGTCTTCAAAGACGGTTTCTGCGTCGTGAAGTTCTGGGACTCGGACAGATACCGCTACTCCGCCTATGCGGCAGACGGCCGCCAGGTCCTTGGATGGTGCTATACCCAAATTGATGACCCTGCCATAAACGGATATCGTGTAGTGGCCAACGAGGACGGGAGCTGGCTGTTTGACAAGAATTTCAATGAAGTGCTGCCGGACACTTACGACCGGCTGGAAATCGCAGAAGGCAGAGACGGTGTCTATGCTACCAAAGGCCATATCAAACAGTTTCTTGCCTTCAACGGCACTGTCATAGAGCCATTTGTGGTTGATGACACCAGACGTCTGGAGTATCAGGTCATGAATGGGGAAGGAGATGATTTTGTCTCTATTCTGGACAATGACGTTATGGTATATTCGGTTTACGGCTGGGAAGGGCTGATGGACGCCAGGACCGGGAAAATCATCACGCCGGCCTGCTATTGGAGCATCAGCATGGCTTCTCCTGATCTTGTCACGGCCCGGCTTGGATATTCGGATGAAAGTGTCATCCTTGACAAGAAAGGGAGAATCTGTTGTTTTTAATTGTTCGGAATTCCGCAATTTTTCAGTAAATTTGAGTCAGTAGAATCTATGTGAGTCAAATGAATCAGATGACAATGATGAAAAAGTATTGCCTGCTCATACTGCTGCCTGTTCTGGCTGCCTGCTCCCGGAATCAGCATTTCTATAAAGGCGCCGACATCGGATGGGCCACCGAATATGAGGCGAGGGGAGACAAGTTTTACAATAAGGACGGGCAGGAGCGTGAATGCACTGCCCTGATGAAGGAGCTGGGTCTCGGCGCCGTGAGGTTCCGTGTCTGGGTTGACCCGTCAAAGCACGGCAACTGGAACTCGAAAGAGGATCTGCTGGTGAAAGCCTGCCGTGCCCGCGACCTTGGAATGGAGATAATGGTGGACTTCCATTATTCCGATTTCTGGGCCGACCCGAAGAAACAGAATGTGCCGAAGTCCTGGTCGGGAAAGAGTTATGAGGAGGTGAGACAATTGCTTTCCGAACATACTGTGGATGTTCTCAAGATGTTGAAAGATAACAGGATAGAGCCTAAGTGGGTACAGGTGGGCAATGAAATATCCAATGGAATGCTCTGGACTGTCCGCGGGGATTTCTGGGGCGATCCTGTCCCGGATGAGAACGGAAATGTGGAGATTCTGGAGAGTATTGGCCATCTGGGGAACAATCCGGAGCAGTATGCCGGGCTCTTCGCTGCCGGCTATGAAGCGGTCAAATCCGTCTTCCCGAAATCAGACGTTATCGTCCATCTGGACAATGGCTTCCACCAGCCGTTGTATGACTCCAACCTCGACACCCTTAAAAAGTATGGGGCGAAATGGGATATTGTAGGTATGTCGTTATATCCGTACTGGGCTCTCGACAGCGGGCTGGAAACTGATGAGGAGGAAACCATTGACCACTGCATCAGCAATATCAATCACGTGTGGGAAAAATATGGCACTCCTTGTATGATAGTGGAAACGGGATTCGAGGTGGATGAATCCCGTCCGGAGATAATGGAAAAAGGCCGGGCCCAGCTTGCCCGCATCATCCGGGAAAGCCGCGCCACGGGCCATTGCCTTGGAATCTTCTATTGGGAGCCGGAATGCCATCCGTCACAATACCGTCTCGGCGCTTTCACTTCAGACGGCCGCCCGACAGTCATAATGGACGCATTTTCTGAGTAGTTTTTCTGCTTGTGTAAGTCGTCCGGGTCTTTCGAAGAACCAGTCATTGTACACCATAGTACTCAACCGGTATTTTGAAAGAAGTATATTTTTCCGCACTGCAGCTATACCAGCGGTTGAGGGAGCCATTCGGGGTTTCGATAACGAACTTGTAGAAGTCTGATTCAGGCAATGAAGACAAGTCCACCGAATAGCTCTCATCGGATGCGTTTGTCTCTCCGATTTTGACCCATTCGTCTTTTGCCCCGATTTTGAAATTATTTGTCGTGGTTGCCCATACTGAGACCGTAGCATCTTCGTTCAGGCATTCCCAGGTGAGCTCGACAGTGTTGTCATAAGGATAAACTTCCATCTCCATAATATCACTTTGCCCGTAAAATGATGTGCCGTCCTGCTCCCGCTCCACTTCACGCGGCACCTCGAATCCCATCCACTTGCAAATTGACGGATTGATATCCGTGGCGGCGCATTTGCCGCTTGCCATCCTTTCATTCATCGGCCTGTTGGCGGCAATCCAGGTGGTTCTCTCCCGTTCGCTCTGACCACCGTGATGATAGCCTTTATAATCACGTCCGTGGTCAGTTGTTACAATTATCATCCACTCTTCATTATAGTTTGATTCGCGGTATTTCACCGCATCCCATACACGCCCGATTTGTACGTCGGCCAGCTTTGTGAATTCATCGAAGATTGAGCCGTTGCCGAATATATGACCGGCATCGTCAGTGTACCAGAGATATACCCAGCTTAAATCAGGCGCTTCATTACGTATGCACAGCGCTGCCATTTTGGATACGTGTTCATCAATGTCGAAGATTCTGAGTTCGTGCTCTTTTATCGGGAAAGAATCATAATCGGCATCATAACCATCAAATACATAATCTATTGTAAGACTGTCAGTATCAGGTTTGCCTTCCCCGATGAGCACCGTCCTGTTGTCAGTCCAGCTCGAGAACAGTCCGGTCTTAACTTCCCTGTCCTGCTCTTTCGCAATCCTGAAAAGTGACCAGTAATTATAATTCGGCTCCAGATTGCTGTTTCCGGGAACGTTGTGCTTGTTGACCCAGGTCCCGGTAAGGATATCCATATAGCCGACGGCAGATATGGTCGGTGTCTCGTCATAATGTCCTACGGTTCCGCCTACATAACTCCGTCCATATGAGCCTTTTGATGCGATTTCCTGAATGTTGGGGAGATCGAGCCGTTCAATCATATCGGCGGGCACACCGTCAATGACGACATATACCGCTTTACGGACAGGACTCTCATTGTTAGCAAAATGATTCTTAGGTGCGCAGGATGAGATGAGGACAATCAAAGTCGCAGGAATAATGTATCTAATCATTTTTATTCTTTTTGATTTCAAATATAGTGAAAACTGCCGCATGATCCGATGGCCAGATGTCATCAATCTGAGGCGCTGTCCTGATAATTTTAGATGAGACAGTGCGAAGAGATGGTCCTCTGTGGTATGTGAAATCTATCCGGCAATTATGCAAGTGCCCGTAAATCACCGCCCAAGTGCCTTCAGGCCGGAGCTTTTCATCCGGGTTGGCTTCTCTGAAACAATCGGCGAACCCATTGGACAGGGCTAATCTTGAGATAGGAAAATCTACTGGCCCGTAACCATAATGCAAAGAAGGATCTGTCCAATCCAGATGGCTGCACGAATTAAAATCTCCGGAAAGGATTATGTCGTCAATGTTGCCGGCGTGAGGATTTGTGTCGTTCTCCAGAATATATATAAGATCCTTTTCTCCCAATTCTTTATCCTCTGCAATCCAGTCCTCGATATTATGGCCTTGGTCAATAGGGTTTTCAGTATAGCAATGCTTCCAGGCGTACATCAGCCATAAGTCATTGACAAGCACTTTCTGTCCGCTCGGGAGGGTTATGATGCCCGGATTGGAATTGAATGTCCTTGAGGTTTCGATTTTTTCCACAGGATAGAGACTAAGCAGGGCGAGATTAGCTTTAGGAGCGCAGGTCTGGCAATTCATCCCGAGTTTGGCGGCAATATATTCCTGGCTGCCATACCCTTCCTGCATCGTGACTATTTCAGCTCCGCTGGCATTGATTAATTCTGCAATCCTGTCCGGGCCGGTTTTCCCAAGATGCCGTCCGGCTTGCCACAGGGAATATCATTATAATAATACCGCCCGCTTCCCCGCGGGTAGCTGAAAGGCGTGAAGTCCGGGTTGGTGACATAGACATTCCAGCCTGGAAATTTGCCGCCGGAACAGTATGCGTTCTGTGAAAATTTTTCTATTATTGCAGGATATTTGGCGGGAAAAGATGCCGCAATGAATCTATGAAGGATCTGAACAAACTGAGTGATAATGAGTTGATGCGAATGCTCAAAGAGGATGATGTCTATGCTTATAGACAGATCTTCCGCCGTTACTATGCGATGGTGGAGACATTCGTCTCAAAAATGCTCCGCGACAGCGACCTTGCGGCGGACGTCACCCAGAATGTTTTTATGAAACTCTGGATAAAGCGTTCCTCTGGCGGAGAGATTCCTTCCCTGAAAAACTGGCTTTTCCTTGTCGCAAAAAACGAAGTGCTTGACATCTTCAAATCCTCATTGCGGAAAACCTCTTCTGCCTGTGACGCGGACGAAGTGGAGACTCCCGAAATCCGTACTCCGGAGGAAGTATGTCAAGGCTCCGAACTCAACGCTTCTCTATCCTCAGCTGTCAGCTCAATGCCGGACAAACGCCGGATGATATTCAGGATGAGCCGTATGGGCCATCTTTCCAATGAGGAAATAGCCCGGCGTCTTGACATATCAGTGCGGACAGTCGAGAAACATATTGAACTGGCCCTGAAAGATATCCGCAGGACATTGAATTGAAAACACATCAAAAGCAAAAATTTTCTCCGGCCGCATTACGTAGTCGGGAATTCTGAATCGTATTATACGTGTCCGGTACATTCCGGAGCGCGCGTATATGATTGAAAAACTCAAAGATTATTATAACGGGCTTCTCTCTGAAGAGGAGTCTCTCAAAGTCAGGCAATGGCTTGTTGAGAATGAAAATGACCCTCAGGTGGACGCTTTCCTGCTCAAGCTGATGTCCGGCGGGGACACTCAGTCCAATGAAGAGAAATCAGCGGACCAGGCGTTCGGCAAAGTTGCCTCCGAACTTGGCATCGCTAGTGGCATAACAGACCGCAGACGTCTCATTGTCAAGAGGATAACCCTTGCGGTAGCCGGGGCTGCGGCCTGCCTCCTTCTCCCTCTTGCCGGGATATTCACATACAGTAAAATGGAGACGCCGGTAGAATGGCGTGAACTCAAAGTCCCGTATGGAACCACAGCAGAGATTACCCTGTCTGACGGCACCCATCTCGACCTGAACTCGGGCAGCCGCATCACCTATCCTGCCGAGTTCAAAGGCAAGGAAAGACGGGTATTCGTTGAGGGCGAAGTGCTTGCCGAAGTGGCCAAGAACCCGGACAAGCCGTTCATAATCCAGTCAGGCGACGTAGGTGTGACAGTCCTCGGCACCAAGTTCAACTATAAGGCGTATTCCGATACGGAACTTGTCGAACTCCTGCTAATCAACGGAGCCGTGAGGATGGACATCGGCGGAGATTCGGAAAAGCGTCACATCACAATGCGTCCCGGCGATATGGTGCAATATGACAGGAATTCCGGAGAGATTGACTTCAAGGCCTTCGACGTCCGCCAGTTCAGGCCATTCTGCGACAACCGTTCAATTCACTTCTTCAATCTTAGCCTTGCCGACATAGCGTCCGACCTCACAAGGCTGTTCGGTAAAAAGATACTCATTCTGGACGAGGATTTAGCTAAAAATAGATTCTTTGCCTATTTTACTAATAATGAGACACTTATGCAGATATTAAATTCTTTGAACTATGATTCCAAAATGAAAATTGAGGAGAGGGGCAGCGTGATTTACATCTCCTCTCTCTGACAATGCGATTAATATAACACCGAATTATTAACTGATAACCGTTTTATGAAGAAAGAATTTTATCGTTCAGGAACCGGAGCGTACCGGATTCTGGCTGCGGTTATGTTCTTTATCCTGCTGGCGTCACCGCGCGCCGGAGCGCAGGAAAGAATCAGTCTGCGGATGACCAACGTCTCAGTGCAGGAGGCGGTGATGGCTCTGAACCAGATGGAGAACTATTCAATCATTATCAGCGCAGATGACATCAACTTTGCCAGGAAGGTGAGTGTCGATGTCCGGGATGCCGTCATAGATGAAGCGCTGAAACAGATTTTCACAGGGCAGGATGTCACCTGGACTATTTCCGGGAAACAGATAATTGTCAGCAAGGCAGCCGCCAGAACGGCTGCGCCGGCCTCTGCGCAGACATCCGCCGCCCGTCCTGCCTTTGCCGGCAGAGTTATGGACTCGTCCGGAGAACCTCTCATCGGCGCATCCCTCCGTGTCAAAGGCACGGACAAGGGTTTTCTTACAGACATTGACGGAAACTTCGAGCTTGCGGGAGTCACTTTTCCGGTGACCTTGACGGTTTCATACATAGGGTATTCCGATTTGGAAGTAACCCTGACCGGCGGCGAGAGGCAGCCGTTCAGGATAGTGATGGACGACGCCCTGAATGTCCTCGATGACGTCGTTGTGGTGGGCTACGGCACGCAGAAGAAGTCCAGCCTCTCAGGAGCTGTGTCCGTGGTCAGCGGCAAAGACCTGAATGCCAGGCCGGTAGTGTCAGCTGCCAATGCACTGCAGGGGGCTGACCCGTCCGTCAACATCACATTCGGCACCGGTTCTCCTGAGTCCGGTTACAATATCAACATACGTGGAGCTCTCTCGCTCAATTCCGGCTCCCCGCTAATTCTCGCTGACGGTGTCGAGGTGAGCCTGAACCAGATCAATCCGAACGACATTGAGTCAGTCTCGGTCCTCAAAGATGCCTCATCCTGCGCCATTTACGGAGCCAAGGCGTCCGCCGGAGTAGTGCTCATAACCACCAAGGCCGGCAGCCGCGGGGACAATGCGAAAGTCTCATACAACGGCCGTTTCGGCTGGCAGATGAACACCACATCCACCGACTTCATCGACACCGGATATGACCACGTCACCATAGTCAACCAGTTTATGAACGACTCCTCCGACGGAACTATGAACATTTTCCGTTATACGGAGGAGAACGGCGGCCTCCAGAAACTTTACGAAAGGCGCAATGACAAGACGGAGAATCCTGAAAGGCCTTGGGTGGAAGTCGGCAATGACGGCAAATACTATTATTACGGCAACTTCGACTGGTACGGATTCTTCTACAACAGGGTACGCCCGCAGCAGGAGCACAATGTCTCGGTCTCAGGCGGATCCGACAAGATATCCTATTATGCCAGCGGACGTTACCTCCAGCAGTACGGAATGTTCAACATCACGAAAGACAAGTACACAGACTATGCTTTCAGGGCGAAATTCTCTGCCAGGATGTTCCCGTGGCTGAAATATTCGGCCAACGTGTCATTTGACAGCTCTGATTATTCATACGGCGGGCACAAAGACTACGAAGGCACAATCAACGCCCTCCAGTCCAATATCTGCGCCGCTTTCCTTCCGTACAACCCTGACGGCACCATCGTCCAGTATGTGAACCAGCTCGGCAAGAACTCGCCTCTCGGGGCGGGAAGAGCCGGCCAGATGACCGCCGGAAGGTCCCGCAACTCCAAGAACAACAGATATCTCACCATATCCAACCAGGTGGATATCAATTTATTCAAGAATCTTGTCCTCACTGCCGCATACGACTACCGCCAGCGGGACAGACTCTATAAATACAGGAACAACACCTTCGACTATTCCCGTGCCGAAGGCGTCATCGAGACATTCACTTCAGGTTCGGTGGAGAATTCCTACACCGAACAGAACTATGGTTACAAAGGCCATAACCTCAATGTATACGGCACCTATGAGAACCACTGGGGAGACCATTATCTGAAAGTGGTTGCCGGAGGCCAGTACCAGACCTACAGGTCTTCCAGCCTCAATGTAAGCCAGACCGACCTGACAAGTGACGACCTGAACTCCTTCGCAGTGGCCACAGGCCCGATCACTGTCACCCAGTCAATCACCGCATACAAGACACTCGGTTTCTTCGGAAGGGTCAATTATGACTGGAAAGGCCGCTACATCTTCGAGGCCAGCGCCAGGGCCGACGGCTCCTCAAGATTCGCTCCTGACAGCAGATGGGCATTCTTCCCTTCCGCTTCAGTTGCCTGGAGAATCTCTGACGAGAACTTCTTCGCCAATGCCAGAGACGTTATGAACAATATGAAAATCCGTTTCTCCGCAGGAAGCCTCGGCAACCAGCAGGTAAGCGATTACGCTTATATTGAGCAGATTACGGCGGACAATGAGATGTCCTGGACATTCGACAACCTAGAGAAAGCAAAATACTCGAAGGTCTCCGACCCGATTTCTTCGAACCTCACCTGGGAGACCGTCACGACATACGACCTCGGACTTGACCTCGGATTCCTGAAAGGCCGGCTCTCGGTAACGGCTGACGGTTACATACGTGACACGAAGAATATGCTTACCACATCCCTCACCCTGCCGGATGTATATGGAGCCAGCACCCCGAAAGCAAACTGCGCAAATCTCCGAACACGCGGATGGGAACTCCAGGTCGGCTGGAACGACACTTTCAAGCTTGCCGGAAGGCCGTTCTCGTACAATGTGTCAGCTACCGTCGGAGACTATGTCACCAAGATAACCAAGTATCACAATCCTGACGGACTTATCTCGGAACATTATGTAGGACAGAGACTTGGCGAAATCTGGGGATATCACGTTGAAGGACTTTTCAAGACTGACAGAGAAGCTGCCGAGTATCAGGCCACAGTCGATGATACAGCGGTGAACAGCCGTCTGTACCAGGGCAAGGGCCCGGCCGGCAACTATCTCCGCGCCGGCGATGTCCGTTTCGCTGACCTTGACGGTGACGGCGTCATCTCACAGGGCTCAGGGACTCTTGACGACCACGGTGACAAGAAGATTATCGGAAACAAACTTCCGCGATACAATTACTCCTTCCGCCTCGGCTTCAACTGGGTGGGCATAGACGTTTCAGCATTCTTCCAGGGCGTAGGCCACCGTGACTGGTATCCTGCCAACGGACAGGCGTCATACGACTTCTGGGGGCCGTATGCATTCCCTCCTACATCGTTCATTGACACACAGTTCTATGAAAATTGCTGGAGCGAGACCAACAGGAACGCATATTTCCCTCGTCCGCGCGGCTACAACGCATATTCCGGAGGTTCGCTCGGAACGACCAACGACAGGTATCTCCAGAATCTTGCGTACCTCCGTCTGAAGAATCTCACAGTGGGCTACTCGCTTCCTTCCAGGATTCTGAAAAAGGCCCACCTCAGCACTGTAAGAATCTATTTCACAGGCGAAAACCTCTGCTACTGGTCACCGCTCAAGAAGCACACCCGCACTGTTGACCCTGAACTTGCAGGCTCTTCAAGCACAAACAAGGCCAATTCCGGAGTCGGATATGCTTATCCCAAGACCTTCTCCATCGGCCTTGATCTCCAGTTCTGATGATTCAATTTCTAATTGACGAAAAGATGAAACGCATATACAATATTTTTACGATAATTCCGGCCCTCGCATTCCTCGCCGCAGGATGCGACCTGACTCTTGTCCCGGAGGACAGGGTGACTCCGGATACGTATTTCAAGACCGCCACGGATTTGAAACTCTGGTCCAACCACTATTACTACGCCCTGCTTGACAACGGGGACAACGCCTCAAGAATCAATGCGGACGATATGGTGGACAAGAGTATGGGCTCTGTCATCCAGGGAACCCGGCTGCCTTCGGACAAGATGGACGGGGCGAATGAGTGGAACTGGACCGAGCTCAGGAAAATCAACTACCAGCTTGAGCACTCCTCGAACTGCCAGGACGAGACTGCAAGAACCCAGTACGACGGCGTAGCCTATTTCTTCAGAGCCTATTTCTATTTTCAGAAAGTGATAAGATTCGGTGACGTTCCCTGGTACGACAAAGTGCTGAACTCCACCGACGAAGAGTTCCTGAAGAAACCGCGGGAGGACAGGGGCGTCATTATGGACCACGTTATGGAAGACCTTGACAGGGCCATTGAAATGCTGCCGGCAGGCAGGGATGTGTCCCGTGTGACGAAATGGACGGCTCTTGCAATGAAATCCCGCGCCGCCCTCTATGAGGGTACCTGGAGGAAATACAGGAATCTTCCGGATGCGGACAAATACCTCCGCCAGGCGGCCGATGCAGCCGGAGAGTTCATCAAATCAAGCGGTTACGGTCTCAAGACAGATGGCGATGAACCGTACAGGAATCTCTTCTGCGCCGATGATGCGGATGCGTCCGAGGTTATTCTTGCCAGGATTTACAACTTCGAGACCCTTAATCTCTCCAACAGCATCCAGTTCAATGTCCGCAATGACGCCCAGGGCTTCACCCGGCGCTTCATCAATCATTATCTGATGGCTGACGGAAGCCGTTTCACGGATAAAGAGGGTTATGAGACAATGACTTACGTTGATGAGGTGAAAGACAGGGATCCGCGTCTCGCACAGACGGTGCTCTGTCCGGGTTATATCCAGAAGGAGGCCAAGAAGCCGACGGCCAACGATATGACCTCAATGACAGGTTACGAGCCTATCAAGTTTGTATCATCGGCGGCCCACAGCGGAGCGTCCAAAGGCACTCTGGACTGGCCTCTGTTCCGTGCCGCGGAGGTTTATCTCAATTATGCCGAGGCTCTTGCCGAAATCGGGGATCTCACCCAGGGCGACCTTGACAAGTCCGTCAATGTCATCCGCGACCGGGCCCGTATGCCTCATCTCATTATGGACGAGGCGAACCTCAATCCTGACCCGTTCCTTGAAAAATGCTATCCCAATGTCAATAAAGGCGATAACAAAGGAGTCATCCTCGAAATCCGCAGGGAACGCACGGTTGAACTCGTGAACGAGGGATTCCGCCAGTGGGATATGTTCAGATGGAAAGAAGGGGCCCAGATGGTCAACTCCACGAACAGGTACTATGGAATGTGGTTTCCTGCCCCTGGTCTCTACGATATGGACGGAGACGGAAAGAACGACCTTGAGATTTACAAAGATGTACAGCAGAGTAAACCTTCGGATGGCTTGACAGTCAGGAAGATAGGCTCGGATATCTTCCTCTCCGACGGGGACAGGGGATATGTCGAGGCCTGGCAGAACCTTACCTATGACTGGGACGAGGACAGGGACTATCTGTGGCCGGTTCCGGCTGACCAGAGAGTGCTCACAGGTGGCGCCCTCACTCAGAATCCAGGGTGGAAGGACAGCACAAACCTTTAATAACTAACGCGATGAGAAATAAAATATTGTCAATAATTGCTTCCGCGGCAGTCATTGTTTCCGCTTGTGACGGATATGACGACTCGTCGCTTTGGAATGATATCGATAATGCATACAATGACCTGACTGGCATCGCCGCATCTATCGCTTCGCTGGGCGGCCAGGTGGATATGCTGTCAACCGTGGTGAACGGCGGTGCTGTCACAGGCATTGCCGAAAATCCCGGCGGTGGCTATACGGTCAGATACAAAGGGGCTGACAATGAGGAGAAAGTGGTTGTGATTGCCTCTAAAGACGATGTGCTCACACTGCCTGTCATCGGTGTCAAAGAAGACGGGGGCGTGCAGTACTGGACAGTCACAAGCAAGGGCAGGACAGACTGGCTGACCGACACTGACGGTTCCAGGATTCCTGTGGCTGGACGCACACCGTCATTTGCGGTGGATGCGGAAGGATACTGGACAGTGAACGGAAACCGCATAAAAGATGCTTCTGGACAGCCGGTGAAAGCCGAGGGAAAGAGCCTGTCGGTCATCACTTCCGTCACACTCAACGATTCCGGAGACGCTGTCATCACTTTGGGAGACGGCTCGTCCGTGACTGTACCGGTCTTCTCGTCATTCGGCATTGAACTGACTGCGGAAGGGAAAGAAGTATTCAGCACGTTGGTGGTCGAGGATGTGTCCGCTCCATATCAGGTAGGCCTGCGAATCACCGGGGAGAATGCTTCCTCTGTGATAGTCAAACTGATGAGAGTTAAATCTTTGGAGGCTGAACTGAATGCTGGCAACGCCGCAGTGACGCTCACATTCCCTTCCGCTTTCGAGCAGGGCGGATTCTCGGTTCTGGTTTCCGATGCTGCCGGCAATGTGCTTGTCCGTACAGTACAGGTTTTTGCAAAAGACGCTAAACCGGAATATTACGGCATCAAGACAGCCGAAGACCTCAGGAAATTCTCTGAGGCCGTGAACTCCGGAAAAAGCATTGACCGGTTCAGGGGAGAGAACGGAGATGTCATTCTCCTCCAGGACGTTGATATGTCCGGAGTGACAGAGTGGCTTCCGATAGGAACAGATGACAATCCTTTCACAGGAGTGTTTGACGGAGCCGGATTCTCCATAAAGAATGTGGCTTTCGCCACCGATGCCGCAGCATATTCCTCAGCCGGACTGTTCGGAGTGGTAAACGGTGCGGCTGTCAAGAATCTCACTTTCGGAAAGAATGGCGACACCTGGACATTCACAGGCACGGCCGCTGCCGGAACAGCCATAGCGGGCATAGCGGCCCGCATCTCCGGAAGCGCTGTCATTACAGCCTGCACAAACAATGTGGACATTGATTTCCAGGGAAATGACCCGGCCGGGGCGCTTGTGATGATAGGAGGAATCGCAGGGCAGGCTGACGGTGCGGTCATAGGCGGAGAGACCGCGGCTGCGGGCTGCGTCAACAACGGAGACATCATTGTGCATAAAATCGACAACACCGGAAACGGCGGCACTGGAATGAATGTCGGCGGCATCCTCGCTTATGCCAAGAACACATCTGCAACTACAATGACCAACTGCCGCAATACAGGCTCAGTATGCGCACAGTCAGGAAGAGGCGGCGGACTGGCGGGAACCTTCGAGAACGGAACCCTGACAGCCTGTGAGAATGCGGGCCTCGTTGAGGATGACCGATTCGGCAACTATGCCGGAATGGACGGGGCTTACGCTTATAAGAGAATGGGCGGCCTGGTCGGCGGAACAAAGGCGGCAGTCACCATAGAAAGCTGCATCAACAGCGGCAATGTGATTACCTATCTCGGATGCCGCACCGGCGGATTCGCAGGCCACAATGAAGGCGTCATAAGCAAATGCGAGAACCGGGGCTGCATTATAGGCGAGTCCGTTGTGGACGGCTCCAATTATCACGGGCCAGGCTGGGCCTGCGGCTACAACAAGACAAAGGCCAACCTGACGAAATGCAAAGGGTACGGACACGTTGGCGGCCTGGAATTCAAGGATGCTCCCCAGAATGCTCCAGCGGCTATGCACATCAATGCGGTGGCCCACAAGAACACCACGTACAATCCTGAGGACAACTATGTTGACTGGACTCTCGACGCATATTTCGACTGGAATCTTGTCGAGACGGAGACTCTTCACGACGGACTGGTTTATTCGGCTTATGAATTCAAGAATCTTCCGAGGAAGATGAAAGTCCTTGAGATTGATCTGACAAAGACCGACGTCGAGATAACCACATCTTTCGCAAACGACATTGTCCCGAATCCGAATGCCAACAACAATGACAACAACGGATTCTGCATCCGGGAGACCCTGTCCCAGCTCTGTGCGAGGAAACGCACTGAAGGCCAGGACGTTCTCGCCGGCATCAACACCGGTTTCTTCGACTCCAATGATGGAATCGCGCGCGGGCCTCATATTGAGGAGGGCGAGCCTGTCTATGTGAACAACCCTTATGTCAGGGAAGTTCTCGGTAATCACGCCTGGGCGTTCACCGTGTTCACGGACAGGACGGCAAGCTGCTCCAGGAAAAGTTTCAAAGGCACTCTGGAAGCAGCCGGAAAAGAGTACGAGTACTATTCAGTGAACGACACTATCGTCCGCCACATTTCGTCGAAATATCCACTGAATATCTATACATCCAAATACAGGAAAGTGCCTCACGCAGACCATCCTGAGATTCTGAACCCTATGGCTCTCAATGCGTTGTACATTGTCGCAAAATATGATTCCGACCGTATGAAAGTCAATGCCGGCTGGGCTGAAGCCACTGTCACCGCCATTTATGACGGCAGGACCACGGCCCTTGCCGAGGCGCCTTATCTTGATGACGCTACACTGGTGGGTATCCAGATTTCCGGACCGGCCGCTGATGAGATTGCCTCAGGCGTGAAAGCCGGGGACAAGATACGCATCAAGGCGGAGATGACTGTCGGAGGGGAGACCAAGCCGGTTTACACACAGAACTCCACTATGTTCCAGTTCCTCGTGGACGGGGTGGACAAGAGTAATACGGCTCCGGCAGGCCACACAAACCTGACTCAGTATGACCCTGTGACTTATGCGGCTGTGGACCATAACGGCACGAAAGTCTGGCTTGTTGAAGTGGACGGCAGGCAGGCCTGGGTGTCAATGGGCCTCAAGAGCTACGAGATGGCCCGGATAGCCCTCAAACTCGGAGCCTGGAATATGACCAGATTCGACGGAGGCGGTTCATCCTCAATGTGGCTCTACCGCAACGGCGAGGGCAAGCTTGTCAGCACCCCTTCGGACTCCAAAGGCGAACGCAGCTGTATGAACTACATTATGGTTCGTGTGAAGAAATAACAACTGATAGAATATAGGATATGAAACATATATATAAATCTGCACTGAAAGCCATTTCCGCGATTGCGGCTGCCTGCCTGGCGGTCCAGTCCTGTGGATATGATGACGGCGAGGTTTCGGACGAGATAGGGAAAGTGGAGACGGAACTGTCCGGCGCCGAGGCTGCCGTAGATGCGCTCGAATCCCAGATAGGAGCGCTCAATACCTTGATTAACAGCAGCTTCATTTCATACATCGGCACAGATGAAGCGGGGAATTACGTCATCAGCTATATGAATGGAGGCGGTGATGTGAAGACTCTGGTCCTCGCTCTTGGCAGCGACATTGTGACTGTTCCGGTAGTCGGTGCGGCAGAAGCCGAGGACGGAAAAATGTACTGGCGGCAGACCGCTGACAACGGAAAGACATACACCTGGGTTCTGGACAAAGACGGAAACCGTATGCCGGTGGGAGGCTCTGTTCCGGAAGTTTCCATTGACAAAGACGGTTACTGGACTGTGAACGGTGTCAGGGTCACAGGTCCGGACGGCGCTCCGGTGCTTGCTGACGATGCCTCCAACAGGCTCTTCCGCTCCGTTGAGAAAGACGGAACGACAGGAGAGGTCGTGTTCACCCTTGCCGACGGAACTTCGTTCAGCATCCCTTTCTTTGAGGCTCTTGGCATTGACTTTGACAGTCCTGCGGTGATCGCAGTCCCTGACAGGGCCGTTCCTGCGAGAATCAATTATACCTTGAAAGGCTCGATGGCGGATTCCGCATCTGTGGACTATTTCACGGCATACAATGTCTCCGTCAGTATCGACACCTATGCGAAACAGATAGCTGTCACCCTTGACGAGGGCGCTGAAGAAGGCAACACTGTGATAATGGTTTCCTCCGGAAAATCAGTTGTGCTCAAGCCGATATTCTTCACATACGGCACTGCCGAGATTCAGAAACCTGTGTGGGACAACAAGTTCGGTACTGGAACGGAGATTGCGCTTCCGGGTGATTTCACGGAATTCGACATCCGGGTGTCCCACAATATCGACTACACGATGAGCATATCCGATGACTGCGCATCCTGGCTGAAAGAAGCCCCGGTGAAATCGGCTATGGTCACCACCACCCATTCTTTCATCGCGGATTATTACGAGAGCACCCTCGGAGCGGACAGGAAAGGCACGATAACATTCACGAACAAACCTTATGGCGTGACTGTGGAAGTGGCTGTGAGACAGTCTCCTGTAGTTCCGGACACACCTAAGGACCCGGGCATCTCCACAGGCGCTGACCTCGTTGCTTTCGCGAAAGCCGTCAATTCGGGCGCCAGCACATCCCGTTGGGAAAATGCTGCCGGCGAAGTCGTCCTGCTCAACGACATAGACATCACAGGCCTCAATGAATGGACTCCTATAGGCTCTGCAACTGCTTCAGGCACACCTTCCTACAAAGAGCTTGTGACTCCGTTCACCGGAGTGTTCAACGGACAGGGCCATACCATCAAGGGTATCAGCTGGACATTCAATCCGGAGACTTCAGGTTCGGATGTTCACGGTTTCTTCGGGGCTCTCAAGGACGCCACGGTGAAGAACCTCATCCTCGGTGCCGAAGGCGACAGGATTTCCATCGAGGGAGCCTCACCTGATGTGGTGGCTGTCGGAGCTTTGGCAGGATATATCGAGAACACCAGCATTCTCAATGTCCGCAACAATGTGAGCGTGGTCCTTACGGGAGACAATCCTGACGCCACTCTGATGATGATTGCGGGTATCGCCGGTTGCGCCAAGAACTCCAATGTGGGAGGCGAGACAGAAGATGACGCTGTCATCAATGCGGGCGATGTGAAGACCGGTAAGATAACCAATACCGCCAATGGAGGCACAGGTATGCAGGTGGCCGGAATCGTCGCCTGGGTTAAAGAAGGCGGCACCAAGATCAATTACTGCATCAATTACGGCGAAATTTCGGCCCCGACCGGCCGCGGTGGCGGAATCGTGGGCACGATGGGCGGCACTGTGACAGAGGAATCGTATTCAGTGATAAGCAATTGCACCAATGCGGGCCTCATCCAGGACGACATAGTCGGACAATTCGGCGGTGCCAAGGACAAGTACGGCCTCAAGCGTATGGGCGGAATCCTCGGAGGAACAGACGGCGCGTTCAACCGGATTGAGTACTGCACCAACACCGGCAACGTATTCTCACAGATCGGCTGCCGCACAGGCGGATTCGCCGGCCACAACAAGGGCCAGATTGTCGGCTGCGTCAACAAGGGAATCATCCTTGCCAACATCACTTACGACAGCGGAGCTCCTCAGCACGGACCTGGCTGGGCCTGCGGATATTCAGGCAAAGGCCTTGTCACACAGTGCGCCAAAGGCGGAAAAGTCGGCGAATGGGACACCTACAAGGACAATCCTTCCGCAGCCCCTGACGCCACGGACGACAATGCGCTCTGCTACAAGAACTCGGATTACTATGATCCTTCCAAGAACTTTTAATGAGAGGTCAGTATTATGAGAAATATTAAAAATATCATATTGACATTCATTGCGGCTGGAATGGCGGCCATCACGACGGGCTGCGCATACGATGATTCTGAACTCCAGGGCCGTCTGGACGGCATCAAAGACCGCATTGAGAAGCTGAAAGGCCGGATAGAGTCGCTGAACAGCCAGCTG
Source organism: Bacteroidales bacterium (assembly GCA_029007435.1). Lineage (GTDB taxonomy): Bacteria > Bacteroidota > Bacteroidia > Bacteroidales > UBA932 > Cryptobacteroides. The sequence continues at coordinate 2,021 of JAQXHU010000081.1, read as the reverse complement.
GAATCCCTGTCCGCCATCACCTCCGGAAACGTCATCGTGGACCTTTCCAGGAACTCTGACGGCCAGTGGGTCATAACCTACAAAGACAGCAAGGACGGGGAGAAGACCGTAGTCATCGCCGCATACGACCAGATGATAAATGTTCCGGTGCTCGGGGTTGACCTCGACACTGAACTGAATATCTACTACTGGACTGTCACGGTGGACGGACAGACCTCTTTCCTGATGAAAGACGGTGCGAAAGTGCCGGTGAGCGGCTATACCCCCACAGTGTCCGTGGACGGGGAAGGCTATTGGACAGTGGACGGAGTCCGCATACTAGACGGTTCCGGGGCCCCTGTCGAGGCCAATGACGGCGAAAGCTGCCTGTTTAAGTCCATAACTACCGATGAATCAGGTAATTTAGTCATCACGCAGGGCAATGGGGAAGTGATCACGCTTCCGGTCCAGCAGGTTCTCAACCTGACATTGAGCAGCGGTACGGACATCACTGTGATGGAGGGGGTGACAGAGATGACATTCACCTGCGAGGCCACCGGTACCAATGCGGACGACGCTATCGTCGCCGTGGCCGAGGCTTCAGGAGTGAAGGCCGTTCTCGACCGCCAGACCGGCGTTGTCACAGTGTCCATTCCTGAGGGCTTCACCTCCGGATATGTGATAATGGTGGCTTACGACCAGGCCGAACATACCGTCATCAGGCCGGTGTTCTACAGCAAGGCCAAGAGCAGTGTCCTGGAAATCAGGACAGCGGCAGATCTTGTGAAATTCGCTTCCGATGTCAATGCCCAGACCGGAGTCGAGAATATGAAGGTCCTGCTGATGAACGACATAGATATGTCAGGCATCACAGACTGGGTTCCGGTTGGAAACGCTGTGTTCACCGGAGTCACATCCGGTACGGAACACGTGTCATCTTATACCGGTCCAGCTTTCAAAGGCGAATTTGACGGACAGGGCCACGCCATAAAGAACTTCAGGATGGCAGCTTCGCTCGAAGGCGCCGGACGGGTTTACGGACTGTTCGGCCTCATTGACGGAGCCACTGTCTCCAACCTCGTTATGGGCGCCGAGTCGTCAGACAACAGCTGCTTCACAGTCTCCGGAGCGGGAGCGACAGATGCCGGAGTGATTGCCGGAGTATGTTTCGGTTCGGTGATTGAGAACTGTACCAACTGGATACCTGTTGACTGCCAGGGAAATACAGTGGACAATGTCAGGATGACGGCGTCCGGAATCGCCGGCTTCGTATATGGCGGGACAGAGGAAGGCTCAGTCTCAAGGCTAAGCAATCTTGTGAACAATGCTTCCGTCAATGTCATTCCTGGAGCGAATACCAAGAACGGCGCGACGTCAGTCCAGGTGGCCGGAATCGCCGGCTTCTCCAATGTGGCCAAAGCGTCAACATTCAGGAATGTCCTGAGCGGCTGCACAAACAACGGCAATATGACTTCAGCTGTGGCCCGCACGTCCGGAATCATCGCGGCGATGAATATGCATACCCTTGCATCATCCTGCGTGAACAACGGTGACCAGACCAATACCTGCAACCTATCCACAGGCGCCCGCCTGGGCAATATCACCTGCATTATGGGCCCTGACACGGAGCTGAAAGACTGCATCAACAACGGCGATATCGTGGTGGTCAGCAATGCCGCCACCCATATCGGAGGCCTTGTATGCCTGGTCAACGACAACTCTGTGATAATCACCGGTGGAGCGAACCGGGGCCGCATTATCGGTGACATAGCGGCCACAGGCTACAAGGGCACCTTGGTGGCCAATTACAGCAAATTCGGCAAACTTGACAACATCATCGCCGGCGGAGGTGTCGGCTCGTACAACGGAGGCGACTGGCAGATGGAAGTCATCACTGCCGACAACTATATGAGCTATATCGGAAAATACTCGACATCAAACGCTTCCAAGATAACCAACATCATCTTCGAGGGCGAATCTGTGAAAGTCAAGGGAATCAGCACTGCCGCCGACCTTGTCGCATTCGCATCTGCCGTGAACTC
>JAQXHU010000080.1 GCA_029007435.1 Bacteroidales bacterium | reverse complement strand
CGGAAAGAGAAAATAACAGGAGACTATGTTATTCGGTAAATATTGGAGGCGGACCCTCCAGCATCTCGATAGGGATTTCTATTCAGGCAATTTCTGGCTTATAATATGGCTGTGCGCCGGTTTTCTTATTGCCGGCGTTATATGCTGTTTCATTGCCGCTCTTTTCCCGGGTAAAGAAGATATCCAGTTCTGGAAAGTGATTGCACTGCTTCTTGACCCCGGAGCCTTCGCCAATGAGGTGGAAGGATCGGAAAAGCTTGGCGTGAAATTCTTCATTGCCATTTTCGGAGCCGTTGTATTCACCAGCTTCATTATCAATGTTGTAGGCAATCTTTTCGCCAGACGCATCGAAGCCTTCTCAAGAGGACGTGTCGTGTATAAGTTTGAGGACCACATTCTCATTTTGGGTTCGAATGCGATGTTGATGAATATTCTCGATGCTCTTGTGCGGCATCCTGGCAATTCCGGAAGGGACATTGTAATACAGACCGAGAAGAATCCGGAGTCGCTCAGGGAACTGATAAGATCCCAGCTTCCGGAGCATTACACCAAGAATATCTATATCATATACGGCAGCAGGGTCATTGAGCGTTCCCTGAAGAATCTTGTGGCGGACAAGGCACATTCTATTTATATCCTCGGGGAAGATGACGAACAGATGCACGATGCTTTGAGCATCGACTCTTATGAAATGCTCAAGAAGATATGCGCCGGTGCGGAAACTCCAAAACCCTGCTATCTTGTCATTGACAAGCTTTCCACGGAATACATCTTCCGCTACCGCAAGGACAGCGGCTCGGGTGAGAGCCTGCAGTTGACTGTGATAAATTCAATGGAAAAATCCGCGCAGCGTGTCCTTGTTTCGAGATATTTCGAACCGGGCAGGATGTATCCTGCATTGGACCGGGATGGCATTTCCGCAGACAGCGAAAAGTCTGTGCATCTGGTGATTGTGGGATTTTCACAGATGGCTTATGCGATGGCCGCCACGGCTGCGCAGATATGCCACTTCCCGAATTTCAGGACTAAAGGCAAACGGACCAGGATAACGTTTGTTATGAAAGACATCGCCCAGGAAATGAATTTTTTCAAAGGCCATTTCGCCAGTCTGATGAACCTTTCCTATTCCAGTTATCTCACCATTGATCCGGAAAGGGAATCAAATCACAAGCCGGAGGAAATTAAAAATGATTCGAGGACCAAATGGTTCAATGTCAAGTATTCATATCCTCAGGAGAAGTATCTTGCTCCTGCCTCTGGAGAAGAGGAAAAGAAAGGCTTTCTCGACATCGAGTGGGAGTTTATTGACGCAGGCATCGAAGACCCTGCAGTCAGGGAATATATTACGGATGCGGCTTTGAACAAGGACGAGTATCTATCCATCGCGATATGCCAGAATGATTACGATGCCAATGCGGCTGCCTCCCTGTATCTTCCCGAAGATATTTATACCAACGATGTTCCGGTATTCGTTTACCAGCGGCGGAGCGGGGCGGTCCTCAAGGCGGCGTCGGATTCTGACAGATATCACAATATTTATCCGTTCGGAATGAGAAGTGACTGCTTTGACAGCCAGATGAGGGAGAGGATACGCAGGGGAATGCGGATATCTTATCTGTACGACCACGCCTATGATTTCACATCAATGCCTGACGATAATGAACTGGAGGCTGAAACGAATTGGTTTTCAACTCAGTATGTATTCCAGCAGTCCAATATCTATGCTGCCAACTCGATAGATGTCAAGTTGCGCAGTATCGGAATCCAGTCGCCGGTATCTTATGAGAGCCTGCCGGATGATGACATCCTGGTTCTTGCGGAGGTGGAGCATAACCGGTGGAATGTCGAGAGACTCCTTGCCGGAACGAAGGCTATGACATACAAGGATAGAAAAGACCTGAATGACAGGCTTGCCAATCCGGAGGAAAAGGAAAAAGCCAAAAGTGAGCACAACAAGCTCAAGAAGGAGCAGTTCTTCCACAAGGACATCGCACCGTATGACGAACTTCCACAGTCCTCGAAAGATTACGATATCAACATTGCACGGAACATTATCCGGATTATAAAGTAAAACAAATCAGGCCGGTCCGAAAAGGACCGGCCTGATTGATTATGCCAGATGACTTGATTATTTCGCAAGAGACTGGGCTACAGCTACAGCGACTGCCACAGTGGCGCCGACCATAGGGTTGTTGCCCATTCCGAGGAATCCCATCATCTCAACGTGAGCAGGAACTGAAGAAGAACCTGCGAACTGTGCATCGGAGTGCATACGGCCCATTGTGTCGGTCATACCGTATGATGCAGGGCCTGCGGCCATATTGTCCGGGTGGAGAGTACGACCTGTACCGCCGCCGGAAGCCACTGAGAAGTATTTCTTGCCCTCAAGCACACGCTCTTTCTTGTATGTGCCTGCTACCGGATGCTGGAAACGTGTAGGGTTTGTGGAGTTTCCGGTGATGGAGATGTCCACATTTTCAAGGTGCATAATGGCAACGCCCTCGCGGACATCGTTGGCACCGTAGCAGCGTACACCGCCACGAACACCCTCAGAGTATTTTGTCTCTGAAACGATGTTGACTTTGCCTGTGGCGAAATCAAACTCGGTCTGCACGTATGTAAATCCGTTGATGCGGGAGATAATCTTGGCGGCGTCCTTTCCGAGACCGTTGAGAATCACGCGGAGAGGTTTCTGGCGAACCTTGTTGGCCATCTCTGCGATCTTGATGGCGCCCTCAGCGGCTGCGTAAGACTCGTGGCCTGCGAGGAATGCGAAGCACTCGGTCTCCTCGCTGAGAAGACGGGCTGCGAGGTTGCCGTGTCCGAGACCTACTTTGCGGTCATCAGCCACTGAACCAGGGATGCAGAATGCCTGGAGACCCTCGCCGATAGCCTCGGCAGCCTCAGCGGCGCTCTTTACACACTTCTTGATAGCGATGGCTGCACCTACTACGTAAGCCCATTTTGCGTTCTCGAAGCAAATCTTCTGTGTGTCCTCACACATCTTGTAAGGATCTATTCCTTTGGCCTCGCAGATTGCTTTTGCCTCGTCGATGCCGTTGATACCATATTTTGCGAGAGCTGCATTGATCTGATCAATACGACGCTCATAACTTTCAAACAGTGCCATACTCTCTTACTCTTTACGTGGGTCAATATATTTCACAGCCTCGCCGAAACGGCCATAAGTGCCTTTTGCCTTCTCGATGGCCTCAGGACCTGTGGCGCCTGCTTTGAGAGCGTCCATAAGTTTGCCGAGATTGACGAACTCGTAGCCGATAACCTCATTGTTTGAGTCGAGCGCCATTCTTGTGCAATAGCCCTCGGTCATCTCAAGATAACGGCTGCCTTTGAGTTTGGTTCCGAACATTGTTCCCACCTGGCTGCGGAGATTCTTTCCGAGGTCCTCAAGTGAGCCGCCGACTGCGAGACCGCCCTCTGAGAAAGCGGACTGTGTACGGCCGTAAACAATCTGAAGAAACAACTCGCGCATAGCAGTGTTGATGGCATCGCAGACGAGGTCGGTGTTGAGAGCCTCAAGGAGAGTCTTGCCAGGAAGAATCTCAGAAGCCATAGCGGCAGAGTGAGTCATTCCGGAGCAGCCAATGGTCTCTACAAGAGCTTCTTCGATGATGCCGTCCTTTACATTAAGGGTCAATTTGCAAGCACCCTGCTGAGGAGCACACCAGCCGATACCGTGTGTGAGGCCGGAGATGTCCTTGATTTCTTTTGCGTGCACCCATTTTCCCTCTTCCGGGATAGGCGCATTGGCGTGGTTGGCGCCTTTTGCAACGCAGCACATCTGCTGCACTTCTTTTGTGTAAATCATATTTTAGAATGCAATTTAGAATTTGCTGCGCAAATATAATGAAAATTATTAATTTTGCGATGTGGAAATTCATATACTCTACATATTTCTGCTCTGTATTGGGGCCAGTTTCATCCAGCGGACGACGGGATTCGGATTCGGCATTTTCATTATGACAATGCTGCCTTTCCTGCTGCCGTCATATGGGGAGGCCACCACCTTGTCAGGCCTGCTTGCGCTGACTACATCTTCGGTCATCACGTGGCGGATGCGAAAGTTTATCACCTGGCGCCGTTTATGGCCTATCCTGTTGACTTTCATTTTGTTCTCTGCCGCCGCCGTGACAATGCTGAAGCATCTTGACGATGCATTCCTGCGGAAAATCCTCGGAGTTGTCCTCATCCTGACAAGTCTGTATTTCATATTTTTCAGCGGCAGGGTGCATATCAGGCCGACAATGCCGTTCCAGATCGGGGCAGGTTCAATCAGCGGCATACTCGGAGGCTTTTTCGGAATGCAGGGGCCACCGGCAGTGCTGTATTTCATATCTTCAGAGCCGGACAAGGACCATTATATGGCTATGGCCCAATGTTATTTTCTGGTAGGCAATTCAGCTATGACGCTTTTCCGCGCGGGCAACGGCTTCCTTACTGCCGATGTGGGGATGAGCTACCTTTACGGTCTCGGAGGAGTCGCTCTCGGGACCTGGACAGGAGCCGCTGTTTACCGTTTCATCCCGTCGGAAGTGTTCAGGTACATTGTTTACGGATATATAGGTATCAGCGGAATAATAGTCTTCGCGACCGCTTGATTTTCGCCGATTATTTGTAAATTAGCAAGTCTTTGAGGAAATATAAATATGAAAAAAACAGCGACAGTTTTGGCATCTTGTCTCCTTATGGTGCTCAGCGCGGGAGCGCAGTCTCCGGAATTCCTTCCTGATTGGAACCCGGGATATCTTGATATTCATACAATTGCTACAGGCCGGGGAGACGCCTGCCTGATAATAATGCCTGACGGCACGACGATGATGATTGATGCCGGAGACAATGGAAAGGCCAAGGACAAGCAGCATCCTGATGCTTCAAGACGGCCGGGGGAGTGGCAGTCTATGTATATGAGCCATTTCATAAAAGGTCTTCCCGGAGACGGCCGGCTGGATTACGCCCTGGTGACGCATTTTCACGATGATCATATAGGCAGCTGCCGTGACACCCTGCCGGGAACCAATGGATACGGCCTTTCCGGCATCACACTGGTGGGCGAGCGTGTTCCTTTCGCCAAGCTTGTGGACCGTGGCTGGCCTGAATATGATTTTCCTTCGCGGGAAAAAGTGCTTGCCGCTGACAAAGGTTTTATGGAGCAATATTTCAAGTTCATTGAATACCAGCGATCTACAGGTATGGAAATGGAGAAATTCCGGATTGGCTCCAAAACCCAGTTCGCATTGAAGTACGCCCCGAAGGAATACCGCAGAATATTTGATATCCGGAATCTTGCGGCAAATGGAGAGGTCTGGGCAGGCAAAGGCTTGAAATCCACGCCTATGTATTCAGGCGACACTCATCTGTTCGACGAGAATATGAATTCCTGCGCAATCAGGCTGCGGTATGGGAATTTCTCATATTTCAATGGAGGGGACCTTTCCGGAGGCAATATTGAAGTTGTCAAGGGGTATCCTTGCAAAGAGCGTGATTTCGAGACTCCCGTGGCAAAGGTCTGCGGGAAAGTCACTGCAATGAAGGCCAACCACCACGGCTATTACGACACCTGCAACGGCTTCTTTATGCAGACATTGGCCCCGGAGGTGTTCGTCGTGGACGCAAGGAGCGACAATCATCCTGTCCCTTCCACATTCACACGTGTCACTGACCCTCAGGTGTGGCGCGGAGAGAGGGAGTATTACATCACGGTAGATCAGCCGCGCAAAAAGTTGGGAGAGGCGCTATGGAGCAAGTTCAAACCTTGGGGTCACATTGTGATAAGGGTATATCCTGGCGGAACCAGCTACCAGGTGTTTGTCCTTGACGCGGACAGCACTGATTATCACGTTATTTACAAGACTGAAGTTAGAAATCTCGACTAAATAATATTCTAATCTATATGTACACTGACGACAAAGGGCTTTATGTAGCCCACGGGCCTGAAGGTCCGATAACTATCTGCGGACGGATGGCCAACAGACACGGACTTATCGCCGGAGCCACCGGAACTGGCAAGACTGTGACTCTCCAGGTGCTTGCGGAGACGTTCTGCCAGGCAGGCGTGCCTTGTTTTATGGCCGATATGAAAGGCGACCTTTCAGGCATCAGCCAGGCCGGCAAAATGTCCGGATTCATTGAGAAACGCTGCGCCGAATTCGGCATTGAGTCTCCCCGGTTCGCCGGCTGTCCGGTTCGTTTCTTCGACGTGTTCGGAGAGCAGGGGCATCCAATGAGGACGACAGTCTCCAATATGGGTCCGCAGCTTCTTTCAAGACTTCTCGGGCTGAACGAGACACAGTCCGGCATTCTCAATATAGTGTTCAGGATAGCCGATGACAAAGGGCTTCTGCTCATTGATATGAAGGATTTGCGTTCTATGCTCAACTATGTGGCTGAGAATGCGAAAGAGTTTACCACCTCGTACGGAAATATAACTGCGCAGAGTGTCGGGGCGATACAGAGGGCATTGCTCGCTCTTGAAAATGAAGGGGCAGACAAGTTCTTTGCGGAGCCGTCATTCGATATCTATGACCTGCTTCAGTGCGAGGCTGGAAAAGGCGTGATGAATGTCCTTGCCGCGGACAAACTGATGCTTAATCCGAAGCTTTATTCGACATTCCTTCTCTGGCTTCTTTCCGAACTTTATGCCCAGCTGCCGGAAGTCGGTGATATGGAGCTTCCTAAGCTTGTGTTCTTCTTTGACGAGGCGCATATGTTGTTTGACGGGACATCCAAAGCGCTGATTGACAAGATTGAACAGGTTGTAAGACTCATCAGGAGCAAGGGCGTAGGAGTATATTTTGTCACACAGAGTCCGACCGATATTCCTGAGGACATACTCGGCCAGCTCGGCAACAGGGTGCAGCACGCACTCAGGGCTTTCACTCCGAAAGACCAGAAAGCCGTCAGGACTGCTGCTGAGACTTTCCGTGCCAATCCTGCATTCAAGACTGAGGATGTCATAATGGAGCTCGGCACCGGTGAGGCTCTTGTCTCGTTCCTTGACGAAAAAGGCACTCCGGGGATTGTCCAGAGAGCCAAAATCCTCTTCCCGCTCAGCCAGATCGGGGCTGTGACCGAGGCGCAGAGAGACCAGATTATCAAGCAGTCGCGACTGTATGGCCGATATGACAAGGTGATTGACAGGGAGAGCGCTTTCGAGGTGCTTCTCGCACAGAGTGAACAGGCGGCGAAAGAGGCCGAAGAAAAGGCTGCTGCGGAGGCGAAAGCTGCTGAAGAGGCAAAGGAGGCCAAAGCCAGGTCCAAATCCGGAGGCTCTTCCATTACGAAAGGTATTTTCGGGGCTGTGATTGGAGCCGCTGTGACGAGCCTGACCAGAAGTCTCGGCAATGAAGTCGCCAAGTCTGTGACAGGGTCACGCTCAACGTCAAAATCTTCCTCCAAGACAAAGGGTGGCGCAGTCAAAACCGCCGCCGGCAAGGCGCTTGGCAATGCTACAGCAACCGCAACCCGCCAGCTTACCCGCAGTATTCTTGGGAATCTTCTGAAATAGGGGCAGGCATACCTGCAACGGAACGATTGGTATTGTGGTCTATATAGGCCACAATATCTTTTTCCGTGCGGCGTATGGTGGTGTATTTATATTGCCCGCATACAGCCTCCAATTTCTCAATCTCTTGAAAATCAATACTTCCGTCTTTTCCGTCAACAGTGTCAACTGAAAGATAGCCAATGCCGAGGGAAGTGATGTTCTGGAAGAAATGCGTTCCCTGGCTTGGTTCCACACGGAAGCCCGGAAGGCCGTATTCAACTATCATTCTGGCCTCAGAAATGTCGCTCCAGCTCACAGGAATGCCAAGATTCGGGTCTGAAGAACCCCAGCGTCCCGGGCCTATGAGCAGGTAACCGCCATCCTGCGACTTGAACCAGGTGTTTATCTCGGCAATCTCGGCGGCTATTTCCCTGGTTCTTGCCGAGTCGAATTTTTCAGGAGGTATATAGACAATGTGCCTCATACCGTTGATATGTCCGACTCCCAATGCCCTTGAAGAGAGAATGTATTTAGTTTCCAATGAATTGCATAGTGCATCGAAATCAACGTCAGTCTCAGAGGAATATGAACTTATCGGCCTGACCTGCAACAGTTTGAGTGACAGGTTGCCATTCTCCTGAATGTCGGCGGCGAATTCCATCTCGACCTCGCCGAGGAGTTCCTTGCGGCATATGTCCATTATCTCGGAAAGCGCCCTGGCAAGAGGGTATTTTCCATATTTCAATACAGCATCGAATGCGACGATTCTCGGGCCTTTTGTTTCTGTTCCTGGCACAATGCGCTGGTCGGAGTAACTGTAAGTCGAGAATACCATATCAGAATGCTTGTATGATGAAATTACCTCATTTACTGATATATGGGCAAAGTTAACTCCTTCATTCCTTGAAATCTTGAAGGCTCCCGGCCTCAGGTCGAGGGCGTACATTTTCTTCTGGCAGTCACGCATAGCGAGCTCCGGCTGGGAGAGCTGAAGTATTTTCTTGGGATATTTCGGGCTGAATCTCAATGTCTTCCCGCCTTCCACCACTGATTTGCCAAGTCCGAAGACAATGTTGACGATTCCGTCTTCGGACTTCTCGTTGGCGATAGGGTAGAAATTCACGCTTCTTCCGACTCCGGACATAAACGGATAATACAGACCGTTGTGCTCCGATCCGCAGATGTTCTGCACGATCACGGCCATCTTTTCTTCGCTCTGGAGGTTTCCGGTGGACTGGATGTAAGTGCGGCTCCCGTTGTAATAAGCTGAAGCATAGACACTTTTTATCGCCTTGTCCAGCATTCTGAGCATCTGGTCCCGGTTTTCTGTCAACGGAATCATATATGTTGAGTACACGCCAGCGAACGGCTGGTAGTTGCTGTCTTCCAGTTTGGAACTGGACCTTATCGCAAGGGGAGTGGTGACTGTTTTCAGATAGCATTTAAGCTCGGAGATAAGCCTTTCCGGGAGTCTGGACGCCACGAATTCCGAAAGTATTTCGGAGTCTGACAGCTCCGAATCAATGACGTACTGCAGGCCGTTCTCCATAATGAACTCGTCGAAATAGTCCGTTGTGATGACTACGGTCCGTGGGATTGAAATGCTGATTCCCTTGTACTCCGCTGACAGTGAGTATTTGTCAATCAGCTTGTTAAGGAAAGCTAGACCTCTGGCTTTGCCTCCGAGCGAGCCGTTTCCTATTCTGGCGAACGAGATGTATCTGTCATAATTCCCTGCGGAAAACTCGGCTATGATTCCCCGGCCCATGGCTTTGTGATAGGCTTGCACTTCTCTTGTGAGGAAATCCCTTGCCTCTGTAGCATTGTCGTGGTGGACGAGCTTGAATTTCTCCGCAAGCGTGAACAAGCCCCTGGCGAAGAACCACTTGGAGAACATATTCCTGGAAGTGTTGCTGACCAAAATCTTGTCAGGCACGTGCTTGATTGCCTCCTCAAGTTCCTGTAGATTGGCCGCACGCCCGTATTCCACTCCGCGGCTGTCTTTGAATACGAAGTCCCCGAAGCCGAATTCGGATTTGATGTAGTCGGAGAGCTGCATAAACAGGGTCCTTGAATATTTCCTGAGAAATCCTACACCTAATTTCTGTGCGGTTTCAGCCACCGAACCCTGGGATGACTGGAGCAGGACCGGCATCAGCGGATCATCCCGGCGTATCTGGTTCACGAGGTCAATTCCGGCGTCAAGTTTCTCTGTCTTTGGCGGATCCCCCTTGTGCACAACCATTCCGACATCAGAGATGATTCCGAGGAAATGATTCCTGTATTTCTCGTAGATGGATTTCGCCTCGTCATAGCAGGTGGCGAGCAGGATTTTCGGCCTGGAACGCTTGCGTTTGCGTTGCTGGTCCTCGTTGAGTGTCTCCTTCAGGAACTCGTTGCTCTGCGTGAGTATCAGTTTATATAGCTCGGGTAAATATGTTGAATAATAACGTATTGAGTCTTCTACAAGCAATATGGCCTGGACACCTACATCGAGGATGTCATTGTCCGCGTTTTTCCTGTCCTCGAAGAGCTTGATGATTGCGAGAATCAGGTCGGCGTTGCCGTGCCAGCTGAATACGAAGTCCACCGCGGAGTCTGGCCTTGAAGTGATTTTCCTCCTGATTTCCTTCGAATAATGCATCAGCAGGACGAACGGGATGTTCTTGCCGGATTCCTTGATCTCGGAAGCCAAAGGGAAAATGTCCTTGTCAATATCATTGTACATACAGATAATGATATCGATATCCGGTTCTTTCTCAAGAATCACTTTAGCTTCAGATGAGGATTCTGCCCATACGAAAGTTGGGGGATCGGACATATTCAGCCCGACGTACTCTTTATAGACCTGGGACTCAATCTGACCGTCCTCCTCCATAATGAATGCGTCGTAATTGCTGCATATCATCAGAATTCTCTTGATTCTGAATTTGATAAGAGAATCATAGTCGGTGCTCTTGAAGTCCTCCGGCCGGATGATGGTGATGTCCGTATCCATTGTATCGTATTTTATTGGTGGTAAGCTACTTGTATTCAGCTATACGGCGGAATTCTGCAACGGTGATGGCTGTGGCGACCGCCGCATTGAGTGATTCCGAACCGGTGCTTCCGGCTGGATATGAAGGAATGAAGAGCCTTCCTGTGACTTCAGCCTCCACTTCCGGAGAAATGCCTTCGGATTCATTCCCGATAATGATGACAGACGGGCGTTCAAGTCCGGGATTCAGACTGCATCTGTAAATGTCCTTTCCGTCGAGAAATGTGCCATAGGCATCACCACCGTTCTCCCTGACCGCCCTGCACAGCTGCGGAATGTCTGTATAATGGAATTTTACACGGAATATGGCTCCCATTGTGGCCTGGACAACTTTCGGATTGAACAGGTCCACCGTGCCGTGGCTTGCGAAAACGGTATCTATTCCAAACCAGTCCGCTATCCTGAGAATTGTCCCGAGATTGCCCGGGTCCCGGATAGTGTCAAGAGCAAGGAACAGCCCGGCCCTTTTGTTGGAACGGAAATGCTCCGATATGTCCTCTATGTTGATATCCAGAGGTTTGCGTATAACGGCAAGTGCCGGAGTTCCCGATGTGGTCGCACTTATTCTGCGCATTGTCGCGTCTCCGATTTCCTCTCTCCTGTAGATTTTTTCCACTTTGAAACCGGAACGGACGGCCTCGTCGGCCATTTTCTCTCCTTCCGCTATGAAAAGGCCCGTCCTGTCCCGGAACTTCTTTTCCGAGAGTGAACGGACCATTTTTATTTCATTTGCGGAAATCATTGAGTATCAATAGCCGAGAATCTTCAGCATTGACTCGTAGCTCTGCTCTGGGGCAAACATCCTTGTGATAAGATGTCCGTCTTTGTCCCTGTCGATGATTATGTGTTTAGGAGACGGCTGGAGGCAATGCTTTACACCACCGTAACCTGAAATTGCTTCCTGATATGCTCCCGTGTGGAAAAATCCGATATACAGGGGGTCTCTCCTGCTCCTGACAGTAGGGAGGAATATCGCGTTTGCGTGAGCCTCTGAATTGTAATAATCTTTGCTGTCGCAGGTCAGGCCGCCGAGGAAAACCCTGTGATACTCATCGTTCCATTTGTTGAGCGGCAGAAGGATGAACCTCTGGTTAAGGCCCCAGGTGTCCGGCAGGGTGGTCATAAAGGAATTGTCCACCATATACCAGCACTCCCTGTCGTTCTGCTGCTTGACATCCAGCACTTTGAAGATTGTCGCCCCGGACTCTCCGACCGTGAAATTCCCGAATTCAGAATAGATGTCCGGCACGGGAACTCCGTGTGACTCGCACATTGTCTTGATCTGGTAAACTATCTCCTCAATCATATACTTGTAGTCGTAATCCCACGTGAGTGAGGTCTTTATAGGGAGTCCGCCCCCGATATTGAGGGAGTCGAGGTCAGGGCAGATCTGTTTGAGGTCACAGTAAAGGTTAAGGCATCTTGAGAGCTCGTTCCAATAATAGGAGGTGTCGCGGATGCCGGTGTTTATGAAGAAATGCAGCATCTTCAGCTTGAATTTCGGATTCCTGCTGATGCCGTTCTTGTAGAATGGAATGATATCGCTGTAACGAATGCCGAGGCGCGATGTGTAGAAGTCGAATGAAGGTTCCTCCTCCGCTGCGATACGAATGCCGAGATTTGTAGGCACCTCGATAAGGTCGTCAAGGTCCTCAAGTTCGTTCTTGTTGTCAAGAACCGGAATGAGATTGTGCCATCCTGAATTGAGGAATGACGCAATATTCTTGATATACTGAGGCCTTTTAAATCCGTTGCATATGACAATCAAGTCTTTGTCAACCAAACCTTTGTCTTCCAGGCAGCGAATCAGGTCAAGGTCATAAGCCGATGACGTCTCTATATGGACACTGTTTTTAAGGGCTTCTTCAAGGACGAATTCAAACTGTGAGCTCTTGGTACAGTAGCAGTAGTGGTATTCTCCTTCATAACTGACTTTGCTCATCGCATTCCGGAACATCCGCTTGGCTCTCTGGATCTGACTGCTTATCTTGGGCAGATAAGTGATTTTCAATGGAGTGCCATACTCTTTGACGATGTCCATCATATTGATGTCATTCACATACAGGGCGCCATCCTCGACCCTGAATTCATCCTGAGGAAAATCGAAGGTCTGTCCGACCAGATCGATATACTTGTTCTTCATCCCTTAAAAAAACGAAAAGGTGTTCTGGTTAAACATAATAATAACAATGTCCGGATTTTGTTTGCCGAAACAGTTTGCAAATATAGTTTATCAGTTTGAAAATAGTTCCATTTTATTTGAGAATATCTGTCAAAAAACATAATTTTGTATAATTTGATATGCTGATGAAAGGTTATTTGTCAATTTTCGCCTGCGTTGCCCTGTCGGCGGCGGCTCTTGTGTCCTGCAGTACCACCCGGGTGCTTGCGGAAGGGGAGTCCCGTCTTGCGAAAAATGAGATAGAAATAACCAACGAATCCAAATTCAATGCGGGCAAGATTGAACCATATATCAAGCAGAAGGCGAACTCAAGCATCGTGTTCGGATGGAATCCTTTCTTGAGCGTTTATAACTGGACAGGAGGCAAGGACACTTTTTTCGGGCGCCTTTTCAGGAAGATAGGGACGGCGCCGGTCGTGTTCAACCCTGATCTTGTCAGCTCGTCTGCGGAAAATATGACGAGACATCTTGAATATCTCGGCTATTACGGCTCGGTCATCACGCCGGAAGTGACTGTAAAAAAGAGGATTGCGAAGGTCAAATACAATGTGGAACTGGGACGCAGATATCTTGTGTCGGACATAGACTATGTGCTGCCTGACAATCCTGAATTCGAGGCGGAGTTCTATGCGGACACGTCGAAGTCGCTTGTGAAAAAAGGGAAGTGGCTCTCGGAAGAACTGCTTGAGAACGAGACCCAACGGTCGGCCGCAAAGTTAAGAAACAGAGGATATTACGGATTTTCGAAGAATTATTATTTCTTCCAGGCTGACACTCTTTCCGGGGATGGCCGGGCAAGACTCGAATACCGGATAAATGAATATACCAGGAACGAGACGGCAAAAGACGCCGTTCCTCTGAAGAAATATTATTTCGGCGACGTGGACATCAGCCACCCTGCAAGCCTTCATCTGAGGGAAAAGGTGATAAAGGACCTTAACACGGTGACACCGGGGGATTTGTACAGCGAGTCGGTTGTAAACAACACATATTCAAGATTTTCTGCGCTGAGCATTCTCGGAGGGGTCAATGTGGAAGTGACCAAGGCAGACGACGACAAGGTCAATGCGTCCATCAATCTCACCCCTTCAAGGCTACAGGGCTTCAAATTCAATCTTGAAGGCTCTTCGAATTCGAGCGGCCTTCTCGGAGTTTCTCCCGGGCTTTCATATTATCATAAGAATCTGTTCCGTGGCGGGGAGGTGCTCAATCTGAACTTTATGGGCAATTTCCAGTTCAAATTCAATGACGACATACGCTCTACCGAGTTCGGAGTGTCAGCCGGAATCCGCTTTCCGAGATTCCTTCTCATACCGGCGGACAAATTCCGCAAAGCTGTGCCAAGCACCGAAATCAAAGCTTCATATAATTATCAGGACAGGCCTGAATATAAGCGGAATATAATTTCCACATCGTACGGATATTCAGGCTCCCACAAGAAACTCTATTTCCAGTTCTATCCGATTCAGCTGAACATTGTCAGACTGTTCAACATTGATCCTGTTTTCTATGAGTCGCTGTCCGGAAATCCGTTTATGAAGAATGCGTATCAGGATCATTTTGATTTCGGTATGGGAGGCACGCTGTATTACACGACAAATTCTGATGTCATTCCGCGTTCCACGTATCATTATTTCAGATTCCAGACGAGTGTTGCCGGCAATCTCCTCAGTCTGTTCAACCCGTTGATGGCGAAAAACGATGATGGCTCAAGAAGTATCTGGAACACACCGTATTCGCAGTATATCAGGGGAGAGGTGACTGCCGGAAAGACCTGGTTTTTCGGGAAGAATGACACTCAGGCCCTTGCGACACGTCTTCTGGTTGGAGCCGGACACGCTTACGGCAATTCGAGCGCCCTTCCTTTCGAGCAGCATTTTTACAGCGGAGGCGCAAACGGTCTCAGGGGATGGCAGGCGAGAAGTGTTGGCCCGGGCCTGAGCGCCAGGGACACGACGTTCGTTATTCCGAACCAGACTGGGGATATGAAGATTGAGGCAAATGCCGAATACCGGTTCGGTCTGTTCTGGAAGATAGACGGCGCTGTTTTCGTAGATGCGGGAAATGTCTGGACCCTGAACAAGTCTGGTGATGAAAACAGCAGGCTTGGCAGATTCTCGGGAAAGAACTTCTTTCAGGGCATCGCTGTGGACTGGGGCGCCGGGCTGCGTCTGGATGTGAGTTTCATTCTTATCCGTGTTGACCTTGGCATTGTTGCACGTGATCCTTCACGTCCTGCTGGTGACCGGTGGGCTCCGCCGTCCCGCTGGTTCAGGAATGACGGTTTCGCCATTCATTTCGGTGTCGGTTATCCTTTTTAATTCCCCTCCGGTCCCCATTACGGGGAAGTGGCGGACCCGCCGCCTTTCCGTATTTGCAGTTCTTATCGTATGCCGGCGCAAATACCCGGCTTGTCCGCGGCGTCTGATGACGCCTGTTGATTTCCCCTCCGGTCCCCATTATGGGGAAGTGGCGCCATTCTTAATCCCTCCGACCCCCTTTTCAAGGGGGCGATCAGCGCTCCGTGCGCTCCATCGCCGCTGGCCTCCGCTACGCTGTTCTTCGCGCGGCGTCTGATGACGCCTGTTCAATTCCCCCGCCTCCCCTTTTACAAGCATTTCGGAGGACCCGTAGCCCTCGGCACGAGAGGGGAGGCAAGCAAAGCTTGCTATTTGTAATATTTTGGCCAGCAGGATTTCAGATAAGATTTCAGGATATCCTCGTGGCGGTTCTCTCCAGGCTCATAAAACACTGTCCCTGAAAGCTTTTCAGGCATAAACTCCAAGTCCGTGAAATGTCCCGGATAATCGTGCGCATATTTGTATCCGTCCCCGTAGCCCAACTTTTCCATCAATCCTGTCGGCGCGTTCCTCAAATAAAGCGGAACCGATTCGGCCTGTGTTTCCCTGGCCACTGCAAGAGCATTGTTGACAGCCATATAGGCAGAATTGCTCTTAGGCGAAGATGCGAGATAAATCGTTGCCTCCGCAAGAGGGATACGTGCCTCAGGCATACCTATAGAAGTAACCGTCTGAAAACAGGCATTGGCAAGCAGCATCGCATTCGGATTCGCCAGCCCGATGTCCTCGGATGCGGAAATGCACAGCCTCCTCGCTATGAAAACCGGATCCTCTCCACCGTCAAGCATTCTCGCAAGATAATAAACAGCCGCATTCGGGTCCGACCCCCTTATACTTTTGATGAACGCGGATATAATATCATAATGCATCTCTCCGCCTTTGTCATATCTGGCTGTATTTGACTGGAGACAGCTCTCGACCATCCTGTTGTCAATGACAACCTCGTTACCAGGAGCGGCAGAATCGACCACAATCTCCAGAATATTAAGCAGTTTCCTCGCATCACCGCCCGAATATCTGAACATCGCTCCGGTTTCCCGGACATCAATCTTCCTGTGTTTCAGAATCTCATCCTCTTTCAGGGCTCGGTTGAGCAGAGCTTCAAGATCCTCAGGCTCAAGCGGTTTGAGTACGAATACCTGACATCTGGAAAGCAGAGGGTTTATCACCTCGAAAGACGGATTCTCAGTTGTCGCGCCAATCAGGATCACAGTCCCTTCCTCTACAGCTCCGAGCAGAGCGTCCTGCTGCGCCTTGTTGAAACGGTGAATCTCGTCTATGAACAGAATCGGGGCACCCTTGGGTGAGAAGACAGATGAAACCTCGGCCCTTGCCTTCTCAATCACCTCCCTGACGTCCTTCACTCCTGACGATACCGCTGACAACGTATGAAATTCCCGGCCAAGAGAACTTGCGACAATCCTGGCCAGAGATGTCTTTCCAACACCTGGAGGTCCCCATAGAATAAAAGATGAGAGATTCCCGTTCTGGATCATATTCCGCAGTATGCAACCAGGCCCGACAAGGTGGCCCTGGCCGCAGTATTCGTCCAGATTGCGTGGTCGCATCCTTTCCGGAAGAGGGGGAAGCATCTTGCTGAGCCCGACTTGTTCTCTTTCGTTCATTTTTATAAAATCATATTGATAGTCAATAAATAAAACAATTTTGTTAACCTATGTAACAAAATTGTTAAGGAGATTTCTCCTTTACATCTTATGCAAATATAGCTCAAAATGACGGGTAAATTGCGCACGGCTATCATAAATTGAGTTAAAATGACTAAATTTGTATCTAGAAACTTAAACAAATAGTATGGATACCAAAAAGACAAAGATCATCTGCACTATCGCCGACAACAGATGTGAAGAAGACTTCATCAGGCGGTTGTATGAAAATGGAATGAACGTGGTCAGGATAAACTCTGCCCACGCATCAATAGAAGGAGCCCAGAGAATAGTTGACAACGTAAGAAAAGTATCAAACAGAATTGCAATTCTCATAGACACAAAAGGTCCTGAAGTCAGGCTGACCCAGATGGCGGACTCAGTTGGCTTTGTCGCCCATACCGGAGAGATTGTGGAGATTCTTGATGACCCGTCCAAGCCGTGCCGTAAAGGCGTGCTGTATACAACATATCCCGGAATGTCCAAAGATGTGCCGGTTGGTTCCGACATTCTGATAGACGATGGTACGGTTGACCTGTCAGTCATCGAAAAATCCGAAGGCAGGCTTGTATGCCGGGTGATGAATGAGGGTGTCATAAAAGGGCACAAGAGCGTGAATGTCCCTTCAGTACATATAAATCTTCCGGCCCTGACGGACAAGGACAGGATGTTCATCGACTGGGCAATACGGGCCAATATCGATTTCATAGCCCATTCATTTGTAAGAAGCGCATCGGATATAGTTGAGATTCAGCAGATTCTCGACGCTGCTGGAAGCCATCTGAAGATAATTTCGAAGATAGAGAACCAGCAGGGTATAGACAACCTTGACGACATATTGACCTATTGTTATGGAGTGATGGTCGCGAGAGGAGATCTCGGCGTGGAGATTCCGGCGGAAAGAATTCCTCTGGTCCAGAAAAAGATAGTCCAGATCTGCCGAAGCAGGAAAAAGCCTGTCATAGTGGCGACCCAGATGCTGCAGAGCATGATTGACAATCCCCGTCCGACAAGGGCGGAAGTCACTGACATTGCAAATGCCATCTTCCAGAGTGCTGACGCCATAATGCTGAGCGGAGAGAGCGCCTATGGCAATTACCCAGTCGAGGCGGTCCAGACAATGACAAAAATAGCCAGGGAAACAGAGGAGGCAATCGATGTGAATCTTGACCTCGATTTGAGAAAAGCCGTCAAACCAGTTGCCGTGGTTCTTGCCAGATCGCTTGTCGCCGCGACCCTCGAACTGCCGGTCAAGGCTTTGATATTCGACACATATACCGGGAGGGTAGGTCGTTACTTGTCCACATTCAGACCTAAAGTACCGCTTTATGCTATGTGTTATAATGATTATACAATGAGGGAGCTGTCCCTTGTTTTCGGAGTGAACACTTACCCATTTGAGAAAGTCCGTGACAAAGAGGAGTTCGCCGCAAGGTCAATCGGGATTCTTCTTTCGGAAGGCAAAATTCAGCACGGGGATCTTGTCGGTTTTGTAGGAGGCGTGTTCGGTTCTCAGGTAGGGGCGACATATATGGAGTTGAAGTATATATAAAGTGTGAAAAGACTGTTACTCATATCATTGATTCTGTGCATTCTTTCAGATGCCAGTGCCAGGTCAAGAAACCCTGAAGTGGGCATTGTAAGCTCTCCTCGGAGCGCAGGAATAGCGATGCAGATAGGAGGCGGATATGAAAACATTTCTTTATTACGTGTTTACGCAGACTTATATAAAGTTCTGGATGGCCATTGCACATCACCTGGTTACAAGGCTGATTATCACATTCTCTTCCCGCTGTTCGACAGAAAATGCAAGGAAGACATATCATACAGAATTACAGCAGGTCCGGGAGCTGCCGCTGGATATGCGAGGGATACTGGCAAATCTTGCGGAATTGTGGCCGGAGTTTCTGCTATGGCTTCAATGGACTTCTCATTGCGCTCATTTTCAGTATCTTTAGGCTTTTCAGCAGTCCTCGGATGCCATCTTGGATTCGCCACCCGTCACGAGAATACATTGGAATGGTACAAAAACGGCCTGACCAAAGCGTGGATTCCGGAAATAACCATAAAATACAGATTCTGATGCAATCCGGGAGATTCATATCGGTTTTGACAGCGCTTCTGCTGCTTGTCTCCAGTCCTGACCTGGCTGCTCGCGGATTCAGGTTCGGGGTGGAATGGGGAATAAGTCCGCAGCTATATTCAAACACTGAAGCCAGGTTCATTGCTGATGATGGGTATCTCGTTGACTATCATAGGGAAAGCATAGGATTTCACGTCAATGGCTCTATCGCTGGATTCGTAGGGTATGATGTGGCAAGAAGACTGTGCCTTTCAATTCATTCCGGTTATATGGGACTGACAGAAGGCAACAACAGGGGAGTGCCGCTTACGTTGAGACTTACATCATATCTATCAGAAAATCCCGGAATTACGGGTAGTTCATTATTCGTTGAAGGAGGAGCTTTCTTCAGATCCGACGTGCCCGTGTCTGGTCTTGGGAAAATGGCGTACAGTTACAGGTTCAATCTGGCTCCGTTTCTCTTTCTAGATTTTAACGCAGGTGCGCAGTTTTCATTTTCGCATCCTTCTGTTTATGATAAATATGCTGGACAGACAATTGAATATGACAGAATAGCATTTATGAGAAATGTCAATGTCGGGCTGTTGTTCAGCATAGCTCTCCTGTTTTGAACCAAATTAATTTGAAATTTTAGTTTATTAATCAATAATTTATAAAATAATGAAACTTACAGAATTTATCAGATACGTCGGAGTGAATGACAACAGACGTCTCCTTTTCGAGAATCAGTGGCCGTTGCCTTACGGTGTTGCATATAACTCGTATCTTGTTGTCGATGAGAAGATTGCGTTAATAGATACTGCGGCTGCGGCTTTTGGTGAAGAATTCCTTCGGAATATTCGGGAAGAAATTGGTGACAAAAAGGTTGACTACCTGATTGTCAATCATATGGAACCTGACCATTCGGCCTTGATTTCGCTTGTGAGAAGCGCATATCCGGATATCGAGATTGTCACAAACGCCAAGGCTGTGCCGATGATTGCCGGTTTCCAGGGCGTTGATGCTAATATCAGAGTTATAAAGGAAGGGGAGTCCCTCAGCCTCGGAAAGACCGGACTAGTATTCAGGATGACACCTATGGTACACTGGCCTGAGACGATGATGACATATTTCCCGGAGGAGAAAACCCTGTTCTCCGGTGATGCTTTCGGCTGTTTCGGAGCTTTGGAAGACTCTAATATTGATGGATTTGCGAAATACCGTGATGAGATGGTCAGATATTATTCCTGCATTGTTGGAAAATATGGCCAGACCGTCCAGTCTGCGCTTGGAAAGCTTGCCGGCATTCCTTTGGACAGGATATGCAGCACGCACGGACCTGTATGGGAGTCGGAACTCGGACAGGTTGTATCATTGTACGACAGACTGAGCCGTTACGAGACGCGGAGGGGAGTCTGCATAGTCTATGGCTCGATGTACGGCAATACAGCAGATGCTGCGAAAGCGATATATGATGAATGTGTGAGCCGCGGTGTGCCTTGTGCGCTTCACGACGCCGTGGCTGAAGACGCCTCGTTCATTTACAAGGATGTATTTGAATATGATACACTTGTGATGGGCTCACCGACATATAACAATGACATTTTCCCGGCTGTGAGGAATATTCTGCACGGAGTCTGCGCAAGGATGGTCAAGGCGCACAGGTTCGCATCGTTCGGCTCGTTCAGCTGGGCTGGCGGCAGTGTCAAGCTGATGAACCAGAAAGCATCCGAGGCAGGCCTTGAGATAGTTTCAGACGGAATGCCGTTCAAATGTTCATTCAAAACTGCAATGCCTGATGTCAAGTCATTTGTCGATTCTATAACTCATTACAAACCGCTTGCGTAAATTGCCATAAATAACTAAATTTGACAATTCAATAGAAATTTTGCTTTGTTACACAATTTATATTATGTTAAGTTGGATATGATTCTACAGATCCTTACCCTATTCGGAGCCATCGGACTGTTTCTGTACGGGCTGAATCTGCTCAGCAACGGCATTTTGAAACTCACTGGTGACAAAGTCAAATCGTTCCTGCCCTGGATGAGGAAAAATCCGGTCACAAGCATTATTTCAGGCGCTGGAATGACCGCGGTCGCAGAGTCTTCAAGTGCTGCGACAGTAATGATTGTCAGTTTCGTCAATGCCGGAGCCATTACACTTGCGCAGGCTATACTGATGATAATGGGAGCCAATATCGGTGCTTCTATAACATCCTGGCTGATAGCTATTTTCGGGTTCGGACTCGGAATTACCTCCTATGCGTATCCATTCATTGCCCTTGGCTTTGTCCTGATGATGATGAAGGGTCAGAAACGCAAAACATTCGGAGAGATTGTCCTTGGATTCGCTCTAATTTTCCTTGGGCTCAATTATATGATAACGCAGTTCCCTGCTGTTGCCGAAATGCCGGCATTCAAGTCAACTGTTGACGGTCTCGCAGGCAGCGGATACCTGTCAGTTCTCCTGTTCATGGCATTTGGATGCGTCCTTGCCTTTGCATTGCAATCAACTGGCGCTGTGGTATTTACAATGGTATTGACCTGTTCAGGATGGATTGGTTTTGATATGGCTGCCGCTATGGTGGTGGGAGAAAATATAGGTACTACAATCACAGCGAATCTTGCAGCCAGTGAAGCGAATGTGCAGGCTAAAAGGGCAGCGCTTGTCCACACTCTGTTCAACATTTTCGGTGCCATTGTGACATTTGTCCTGTTCCATCCTTTCCTCAGGCTTATAGGGCTCTGCATTTCTTTGACTGGACTTCCTGACCCTTATATGTGCGACACTTGCGGAAACCATACCCAGATACTCTCCGGAGTTTTCGGCCTGGCCCTGTTCCATACTCTGTTCAATCTCTTCAACACCTGCCTGCTCGCCTGGTTCACTGGACCTGTCGAGAAACTGGTCACAGTATTGGTGAAAGTACCTGAAGGAGCTCAGGAAAGCGATTCCCGTCTTAAATACATATCGGCAAGGAATTTCAGTTCCCCTTCAATCTCCATAGTGCAGGCCGGCAAAGAAATAGCCTATTTCGGACAGGAACTTGAGGGCTGGTTCGGATATGTGAGAAAGGCTGTCAATGAGGAGAATCCGGACAAGTTTGAAGATTACAGAATGAAACTTGTGCAGATGGAGGAGTTCTCGGACAAACTTGAGTACCAGATTGCTGAATTCCTCAATGGAGTAACGATGGAGTCCCTGAGCGAGGAGGAAGCAAACCAGATCAAAGTGCTCTACAGAATAATCGGTGAGCTTGAGAGTTTAGGAGACAGCGGTGAAAACGTCAGCCGTATCCTTGAGAGGGAACGTGTGCACAACCGCAAGTTCGATGAGAAAGCGATTGCCAATATCAATCTTATGATAGACAAAGTCGAGAAAGCTTTCGGAGTGATGGTCTATAACCTCAAACTTTCTGTTTCCGGAGCTGTGACTGACATTTCAAACGCATATCAAGCTGAAGATGATATAAACGAGACAAGGAACAGACTTCGTGAGGAAGGTATAGGACAGATTGAGATGCAGACTGGCAATTATCAATCACTCAACTATTTCCTTGATATTATCGCTGAACTTGAAGCTATGGGTGACTTTATGATTAACGTTTCCCAGGCGCTTCTGAAAAAATCCTGAACCGACTATGGCAAGAAAGAAAACCGAGCTCATTCTGGAAAATGTCCTTATTGAGTCAGTGGCGGCCGAAGGCAAGGCTATTGCGCACATTGACGGCGCTGTGCTGTTTGTCGAACTGGCGGTTCCGGGCGACATTCTGAATGTGAGGGTAACAAAGAAGAAAAAGAATTATATGGAAGGAGTAATCGATTCAATAGTACAGCCTTCCGAACATCGTCTCGAGCCTTTCTGCTCCCATTTCGGCATATGCGGAGGATGCAAATGGCAGCCTCTTCCATATGAAATGCAGCTTCAGGCAAAACAGCAGCAAGTATGGGACCAGCTGGTCAGGATAGGCCATCTCCAGATACCTGAAATCTCCCCTATCCTGCCGTCGGACGATATTACATATTATCGTAACAAACTGGAATTCACCTTCTCGTCAAAGCGCTGGATTTTCAGCGGAGAAGATCCCGAATCTCTTACTCCGGCGGAAAGGTGCGGTCTCGGATTCCACGTCGGACGCTTCTTTGACAAGGTCCTCGACATACAGCACTGCTGGCTCCAGCCCGAACCGTCAAATGCCATCAGACTGTTTATCAAGGATTTCGCCATTGAGCACGATTACTCATTCTACAATATCAGGGAGAACACAGGATTCCTCAGGAACATTGTCATCCGGAACAATACAGCCGGAGAGGTAATGCTCACGGTTGTATTCGCATATATTGACAGGGAGGCAATCAACCGTCTTCTCGATGCCGTGTCCGAACATTTTCCGGAAATTGTCTCTCTCTATTATGTGGTCAACAGCAAACTGAACGATTCTATCGCAGACCAGGAATGCATTCTATATAAAGGAGCTGACGCAATCTGGGAGGACATGGAGGGGCTCCGGTTCAAGATAGGGCCCAAATCATTCTATCAGACCAACAGCCGGCAGGCTTACAAACTGTATTCAGCGGCGCGGAAACTTGCTGCCCTGACAGGAAACGAGGTGGTTTACGACCTATATACAGGTACCGGGACAATAGCCCAGTTCGTTTCGTCCAAGGCATCTAAAGTTATTGGGATTGAATACGTTAAAGAAGCTATAGACGATGCGCGTATAAATGCTGAAGCAAACAGGATTGACAATTGCACGTTCTTCGCAGGCGATATGAAAGACGTTCTAACATCTGATTTCATAAACGGGCACGGGCGTCCGGACGTGATGATAATAGATCCGCCGCGTGCGGGAATGCATCCTGACGTGGTCAAGGTGATTCTTGAGGCAGAACCTGAACGTATAGTTTATGTGAGCTGCAATCCTGCATCGCAGGCCCGTGACCTGGCGCTTCTTGCTGATAAATACACCATTACGGCCGTCCAGCCGGTGGATATGTTTCCGCAGACTATGCACGTGGAAAATGTTTGCGCATTAGTCAGAAAATAATTTGTATATTTGTATTTATGTTACTGCAGATAATTTTATTTCTTTTCGGACTGATGCTTGTTGTCTGGGGTGCGGATGCTCTTGTGGATGGAGCTTCCTCCATCGCCAGGAAATTCGGTATCAGTGAATTTGTTATAGGACTGACAATTGTCGGAATGGGCACTTCTGCTCCTGAGATGGTGGTCAGTTTCATCGGAGCGATAGGAGGAAACGCGGATATAGCTGTCGGCAATGTCATCGGTTCAAACATATTCAACACTCTGCTGATTCTCGGCCTGACAGCGATGATTCTTCCGATGAACATAACGTCCCTGAATCTCAAGAAAGACATTCCTATCAATATAGTGATTACCGTCCTTCTGATTGTGCTCGGAATGAACTTCAGTATTTTCGGCTGCGGAGACAACCGTTTGAGCAGGATTGATGGCCTCGTACTTTTAGCATTGTTCTGCATTTATATGTACATTTCGTTCCGCTTTGACGTACCGAATAATGAAGAGGAACCCGTAGAAACCAAAAAGACCTGGTGGGCTATACTGCTTATTGTACTTGGCCTGAACGGCTTGGTGATAGGAGGAAAAGTATTTGTGGATTCAGCTGTGACAATAGCCAAGATGCTGAATGTCAGCGATAAATTCATAGCGGTGACAATTCTTGCAGGCGGGACATCAATGCCGGAACTGGCTACCTGTGTCGTTGCCGCTGTCAAGAAAAAAGGCCAGCTTGCCCTTGGCAATATCATAGGCTCCAATGTTTTCAACATTCTCCTGATTCTCGGAGGCTCGGCGCTTATCCATCCGCTTTCTTTGGATCAGATCGGATTTGTTGATCTCGGTATTCTGCTGCTTAGCTCGCTTGTGATTCTCTCAAGCGCATATGTCGGCAAGAAAAACAAGATTGACCGGGTTGACGGATTCTTCTTCGTCCTGCTGGAGATTGCCTATATGACATTTCTGGTAATGGAAAAATGATTGTTAACTAAAATCTAAATCATAACACAATGGCTTTAAAACCAACACAGTACAAGCTTCTTAATGTAGCTTCAGGTCGGGTCTTCGAAGATGAGGGCTGGACTTTGGCCGATTCGGAATCAGAGACACCATCCTTGGTGCGGGCTGTGTATGAGAACCGGAGATTTGAACCTATCGAAGGAAAATACGGACTATACAGATATGCCAACTGGCTTCCTGTGCGCAAAACTTTGAGGCATAGTCACGCTCCTGTGACATACAAGAGCAAGGGCCTTGCCGGAATGCTCGGAATGGAGAACCTGTATATCACATTCTCTGGTTATTGCCCGCGAATCGGAGCCCGTATGGAAACCTGCTCATTCAAAGAGACCGAAGCGTTTTCCGTATGCGCCCGCCTTCCAAAGAACAACAAGAGGATACTTGTCGTACAGTCTGCCGGCAACACCGCAAGAGCGTTTGCCAAGGTTTGCTCCGACAACAATATTCCAATTGTAATATGCATCCCAAAAGACAATGTCGGCGATCTTTGGTTCACAAAAAAACTCTCCTCCTGCGTCAAGGTGCTCGCAACACCTTCCGGCACAGACTATTACGATGCGATAGCCCTCGGAGAGAAATTATGCGCGAACCCTCGCTTCATGGCTGAGGGAGGCGCCAAGAATGTTGCCCGCCGCGACGGTATGGGAACTACAGTGCTTTCAGCAGTCGAGACAATCGGCAGAATTCCTGACGCATACTTCCAGGCTGTAGGAAGCGGAACAGGAGCCATAGCCGCCTGGGAAAATGCTGAGAGAATTGCAGCCGACGGACGTTTCGGAGAGAACAAGATGCGCATATACGCCTGCCAGAACTCGCCGTTCACAATAATGTATGATTCCTGGAAAGCTCACAGCCGCGAGCTTCTGCCTCTCACTCCTGAAGATTCAAGACGCAAGGCCGAGGTGATTCTCGGAAAAGTCCTTTCCAACAGGAAACCGCCATACAGCATTGCAGGCGGACTTTTCGATGTTCTTGAGAAGTCCAATGGCGATATGTTCAAGGTAAGCAATGACGAGATTGTGTATTGGGTAGTCCAGTATTTCAATCTTGAGGGATATGACATTTTCCCAGCCGCCGCCTGTACAGTTGCAAGTCTCAGGCAGGCTCTTCAAGCCGGAATTGTCAGACGGGATGAGACAGTGATGCTGAATATCACCGGAGGCGGACTGTTCAATGCCACGAGGAAAGGCTATATTCTCAAAGAACCTGATCTTGTACTGAGCCCTGACCTGCCTGCTGAAGAGATAATTATGGCTGTAGATGCCCTGTTCTGAAAAGGAACCGGTATTTAAATTAATATATTTATGCCTCTCGAATTTCCGCCAGTTGACTCTCTGCCAAATGTGCC
>JAQXHU010000079.1 GCA_029007435.1 Bacteroidales bacterium | reverse complement strand
ATCAGGGAGAAACTGTACTTTACCCACGAGGGAGATTCACCGATTTCCGAATTCAAAAGTCAATCAGCCGCCATATTTCAAATTGTACCGGAAGCAAAATGGAAATGAAATATTCTGCCGCATATTTTGCCGCCCTGCTTTCTCTTTCGGGCATAATCCTGTTGTTGCCGTCTTGTGATAAGTCTGTTTTCCCTGATGAAGGAACGGAGCCGCATAATAATTTGCCAATAGCTCTTTCGGAGAAGATTGCCGGTGACGCTGAGGGCGATTTTGCAGATGGAGAACTGCTCCTGATGCTTACAGAGGATGCGTATAATTGTTGGGAGAACGGGGACAGCGCGGCTGTTGCGGATATGGTGAGGGGCGATATGCGGCTGGCTTCTTTCCGGCCGGCTCTTGCGTCCAAGCCTAAAAATGAGAAGCTTGCGAGGCGGCTTGGCCTGGACAGGTGGTTTGTGGCCGGTTTTGATCCCGAATACGATGTTGTAAAATCCGGGGCGGTGCTGGCGTCATCTCGATTCGTTGAGGCTGTCCAGTTCAACAGGGTTGCTTCCATAGGACCTTCAGGAACTGTCGAGAAGTTCGCCGGTAATACTAAAAGCGGACCGTATTTCATCAGTGATCCTCTTTTCCGCTCTCAGTGGAATCTGTATAATGATGGAAGTATTGACTCGAATTTCAAAAGCGGGGCTGACGTGGGCGCGGTATATGCCTGGAACCTTTGTGGAGGCGACCCGAGAGTCGTGGTCGCGATTATTGACGGGCCGGTCAAATACGACCACGAGGATCTGGCGGAGAATATGTGGGTTAACGAGATAGAACTGCACGGAAAAGAAGGGGTGGATGATGACGGCAACGGATATGTGGACGACATCTACGGTTACAATTTCGCTTTGGGAAGCGGCCGGATAGATTGGTCCGCTCCGGGAGAAATCGGACACGGCACGCACGTCGCAGGGATAGTCGGGGCTGTGAATGAGAACGGGAAAGGAATAGCGTCAGTTGCCGGAGGCGTGTCCGGTAAAGGCGACGGAATCAGGATGATGTCCTGCCAGATATTCTATGGGGATTCCCGGAGCGCATCGGATCTACAGGTCGGGAATGCTTTCATATATGCCGCGGACAATGGGGCCAGCATAGCCCAATGCTCCTATGGATATAACGGAGGCACATATAAGAACGACAACGCATACATCAACAAATGGCCTTTTGAATACCGGGGGCTGAAATATTTCACTGACCCGTCCAACTCAAATTGCGACGCCGTGGAGTCAAACGTGGCGGTTTTTGCTGCCGGCAATGAGTCCGCATCGTATTCCTCATACCCCGGAGCCCTGCCGCTGTGCATAAGTGTGACGGCATTAGGCCCGGACGGACTTCCTGCGGCATATACCAATTATGGACTCGGCTGCAATATAGCGGCTCCGGGAGGAGACGACAATTTTGGCCAGTCTTCCAAAGTATTATCCACCGGCATTCCGGAAATCAATGGGGAATATGCCTGGATGGCCGGCTCGTCTATGGCCTGTCCGCACGTTTCTTCAGTCATTGCCCTCGGGATGTCCTATGCGCTTCAGCTTGGCAGGCATTTCTCTTCAGATGAATTCCTTGCTATGGTTTATGCCTCTGTGAATGACGTCAATTCCAGTTTGTCGGGAGGCATCAAGCAGTGTCCTGACGGCCAGTCCATCAACCTGAAATCTTACTACAAAAGAATGGGCACAGGAGCGATTGACGCCTGGCAGATGCTTATGCAGATTGAAGGCGTTCCTTCAATAATAGTTGAAAGCGGAAAAGAATGCCGGGTCAGCCTAGAAGATTATTTTGGAGGTGGGAGTGAAACATTGACATTCACCGCCGCAGATGTGGACCCGGTATATGAATCAGCCCTTGGAATTGCATCTATGTCTGTGGACGGCGGATATCTGACGATACGGTGCGACAGGAGGGGCAGCGGAAAAATCCGTGTCAAGGCAATTGCCGGAGGCTCATTTGCCGGAGGGCCGAGCGGTACGGGCGGAACAGAGATAGAAAGGGAGATATCCATATTGTCCAGAGGAGTATGCGGTTGGAATAACGGATGGCTTTAGTGATACTTTGAATATGATATATTTGAAGAAAATATTATTTGTGCTTGCAGTGGCGGCAGTGGGAATGTTATCCGCCGTGTCCTGCTCGAAAGAATCGGATTTGCGTTCTGATATAATTGGCGAATGGCATTTCTCGGATATGGAAACGGATGTCTTCATAGAGTTCAGGGCGGACGGGGATTATGAACTGTTCCAGAAGATTGGCGCCGGCCGTTATCGCGGATATGCCGGAAAATGGAAACTGGAGAAGAATATACTGTCCGGAACTTATAATGAAGGCGATGACTGGGGCAGCTCTTATAGAGTGGACATCAAATCTTTTGACACGCTTGTCCTGTCGGCAATGAACGGCTCAGAGGAGAAAAACATATATAAAAGGGAAGATATCCCGGCAGATGTGCGAGAGTCGGCTCTCATAGTGAAATATTGACGCCATTTCTTGAAATTCTCCATTGTTTTATTAAATTTGTAGCTGTCTAATGGCTTAATGCTGACTTTGTTAACTAATGCTTTTATAGCCTTTAGACGTGATGTGCTTACATATTGAAAGCTAAATCACGGACAAACTTATTTAATAAAGAATCAAAACGGCGAATAGCGAAAAACCTTTACACAATGGAGGAGGCAAAAAGAGAGCATTTTGGTGGCAGGCTTGCCATCATTATGGCAATGGCGGGGTCGGCAATCGGCCTGGGAAATATCTGGAGATTCCCGTATCTGGCGGGAGAACACGGCGGCGCTGCGTTCATTTTTGTCTATATTATTGCGTCATTGTTCCTGTCACTGCCTATTTTCCTTGCTGAATCCATTATCGGACGTCGTTCACACGCAAATACTTACGGGGCAATGGAAAAACTTGCTCCGGGGACCAAGTGGAAGTGGATGTCCATCCTGACCATCATTGCGCCTCTCATCATAGTCTCATATTACAGCGTGGTCGGAGGCTGGTCGATTGAATATCTGCTCAAGTCATTGACCTTCAGCTTCAATAATGTGCCGAGGGCTGAAATTTCGTCAATGTTTTCTTCGTTTATCGCGTCACCGTGGATTCCGATAGCCTGCCATACCGTTTTTCTCGGGACCTGTGCGGTGATACTCACTGCGGGAGTGAAGAGCGGCATTGAGAAATTCAGCAACTGGTCAGTTCCGATATTGTTCATATTGATTCTGGTCATCCTGCTCTATTCGCTGACGCTTCCGGGAGCGATGGACGGCGTCGAGTATATGATCAAGCCGGATTTCTCCAAGATTGACTCCAAGGTCATTCTCGCGGCGATGGGACAGTCATTCTACTCGCTGTCTCTCGGCGTGGGCACCATTTTGGTTTATTCCTCTTATGTGAGCAAGAAAGAGAATCTGCTGGTCTCCGGAGTCGGGACGGCTGTTTTTGACCTGCTTTTTGCGATAATGGCCGGTTTCGCAGTGATGACGGCGGTGTTCTCTGCAGGAGTCAAGCCGGGTGCGGGCCCGGGACTTATTTTCGAGAGCCTCCCTTACGTATTTTCCACAATGGCCGGGTCAGCCCCGATAATCAGCGGAATCATCGCCATCCTCTTCTTCGTGACAATCCTGGTGTCCGCCCTTACGAGCGGCGTGTCCCTTATGGAGGTCGGTGTGGCCTATCTGGTGGAGGAGAAGAAGATGCGCAGGGGAGTTGCCACATTGTCGGTATTCATCGGAACCTGGATTCTCGGCTGCCTGTGCTCCCTGTCTTTCGGTCCGATGAGCGGGCTCAAGATATTCGGGGAGAATCTGTTCGGCTTCTGCGACTGGATTTCTTCCAATTTTCTGATGGCCCTCGGCGCCCTGCTTTTCTCGCTGTTTGTCGGCTGGAAAATGAAGAAGTCCGATGTGTATGACGAGTTTACCAACGGAGGCACGCTGCGTTTCAATGTGAGGTGCTTCAAGGCGGTATATTTCCTCATCCGCTACATCGCCCCGCTCGTCATAGGCATTATCTTCCTGTCGGGCATACTGCTGTAGGATGTTCTGGTCTATGATATACTGATATGCTGCATCGGAGTCTTGTTCTGTTGCAGCACCACAGAATGTACTTTGACATCTCCACGCCGTATGGGAAAGACAGAATTTATCAAGCATCGAATTGTTTTTGATGAAAATTCACTAATTTTATAATATAAATATCCATATTATGTTTGAATATATTCATAACAATCAGATTATTATGAGTGGCTGCAACCGATTGATAATCGTTTTTTTATTATTGTTGGCCGACGTGATGTCCGTCTCGGCTGCCAATCGTTTCCGGGTGACAGATGATATTCTAACGGTATATGGTGAGCCGGAGCGCATCAATGTGCTGGGCAAGTTGCATCAGGGAGATGAATATGAGATTGTCGGACAAGAGGGCAATATGTATATCTTTATGTACAATGGCAAAACAGCATATGCTGCGTCCTATTGCTGCAAATTAATTGAGGCTGCTGAACCGGAATGTAATGTAGAGCCTGAAGAAACAGAGGCTGTTGTGGAAATCGTCGGGGCTGGTGACAGCGGTCTGCCGTTCCGCGATGCGGCTGAGTGGATGAAAGGCCTGCTCGGCCTTTTAGTGATGGCCGGCTTTGTTGCCGGTGTGTGGTCGTTGGTCGGCCCAAATTCGTTCAACCGCCTTTTCGACAACCTTGCTGGACAAAATGTCTCCGATTGTTCCAGGTGGATGTATTGCCGTCCCGCTATTGCCATTGTTATCTTTGGACTCACAGGGTCTAATTCAGATAATATCGGAGCGGCGCTGGCCGTCACTGCCGTATATGAGATTTTGCTTTTAGGCTTTCGTGCCAACAAGCTTCACAGTTTCCGTGCCGCTGTAGCCGAGGCTCTATATCTGCTTTTTTCAGGTATGGGTATGCTGCTTCTGTTTTGGCTGTTCATCATTTTCGCATTCCTGGCGGCGGGCGGTTCATCAAGTTCGTCGGTTGGTGACGGTGAAAATAAAAGCGAATCTGGAAACTCGTGCGGTGGTGATTGCAGGGATTGTGATCACGGGCCTGGCAGCATATGGTGTATCGGGACACCTGCGGCAGGATACAAGTGCAGTCACTATATAAATGTGACAGGGCCAAAATAAGGGAGAATATGAATAGAAAACCTTTCTGTATTTCGAGATTTTCCTTGTCTGAGGCTTAGGAAGTTCAACGAGACCTTGTGACATTGTTTTGGAAATTGAGTGTATCAGGTTCTTTGTCTGATTCTCTGTCCTTGATTCATCCTTGGTGATGGCGATGTCAATGTCTTAAGAGAAACGTCCACCCAATCCGTATGCCTTGGAAAGCGAAGTTCCAGGGACTGGATCAGCGAGGTCTCCACCAGGGCCAAGACCACTACCGAGCTCACTTTCACGATAGCCGAGAACAAGCTCACTTCCGCACGTTCAGGGTCCATCTTGATTACCAGTTCGAAAGGAACAGATAGTCATTATAATTGCTATATTTGCCGAGTACAATAAGAACATAGAAAGAAATATGCGGAAACTCTGGAACCCGGCCCTGAAATATGCGGCAATCATACTTGTCACTATCCTGGCACTCAATTGCCCGGATGTATATGCACATTACATCACGACCCTGCACGATGACACAATCTTCTACAGCGACGAGGCCTGCACGAGGATTGCTGAAAAGGGGATAACTTACGGCAACTCTTTCTGGATTGACGAGGTCCCGGAAGGTGATGTCATCGGCTTTGAGTTTGCCGGACAAAAAGTATATGTGCCGAGATCGGATGTCAGAATCACATTGGAGGGTGCGGATGGATGCTATGACGAAGACCTGGATGCGGCGATTTCATCCAAGATTTTCTCCGGCTCCGCAATGTCCGGCTCTGCGCCGACCGGACTGAGAAAACTGCTCAAATGGCTGATAATCATCGGGACAGTTCTCCTTTTCTATGGCTATGCGATGAGCATCCCGGTAAAGAAGACATTGAAAAAGCCCGTATGG
The DNA here is from genome assembly GCA_029007435.1 of Bacteroidales bacterium. GTDB lineage: Bacteria > Bacteroidota > Bacteroidia > Bacteroidales > UBA932 > Cryptobacteroides. The sequence continues at coordinate 71,470 of JAQXHU010000079.1, read as the reverse complement.
AGGAAAATCCTCGTGGCTCTTGCCGGTTTTGACCTGCTTTATGTCCTGCTGCCCGGAGCATTCTCGAATTTCGGACGTTCTTCGATTTTCGGCCTTGAATTATTGGCCGCAGTACAATGCGTCATTGTTTACCTGATGTTCAAGCACGACCGGAACAACCGCAAAGCAGTCCTGCTCTTTATCGCAGTAATTCTCTTCGGAGCCGTGGTATGTATATCCGCGGTTGGAATCAAAGGCATTTTCACCTCTTTAATCGGAGGCCTTATCAATCTTGCCGTCGGGGTGGTCGTCCTGATAGCGCTCTATGGCATTTACAATGACGGGTTCGACAGCAGCGGCTCATCATCAGCTTCAGACGATGAAGAACCTCGTAAGCGCAATACGGCTACCGACCGTTGCTGCTATAACTGCGTCTATATGTCGGACAGTCCGAACTTCTGCACCAAATTCAACCGCCCGACCAGCTCAACCGACCATTGCGGCTCGCATATATGGGGATGATTCTGCCTTTTTGCATTGCTGATTGGCCCTTTTTCAATGTTTAAAGATTCTGTCACAGATATAAAACTCGCATTCTTTTCATTAAATCATTTATTTTTAATGAAAATCCAGTATCTTTATAAGATAAAATAGATAATATCGTTGGCCGGTTTGATGTCCATCCTTGCAGTATGTGGGCGTACCGGGACACCTGAAGCAGGATATAAGTGCAGTCACTACAAACATATTGCCGGAGCAAATTGAAAACAAATGGAAAAGCTGATTATAATCGACTCCTGTATGAGGCGAGAGTCAAGAACAAGAGTGATACTGGAGGCCGCCAAGGAGGTTCTCGTGTCGAGATATGATATAGAGACAATAGATGTCAATTCGGCGGCCCTGCCTCCGTTGACTCCGGAGGCATTGAAAGAAAGGACTGACGGACGGATTCCGGAGAAAGCAGTTGCGGTTGCGGAAAAGATTGCCGCTGCGGACAGGCTGGTCATCGCTGCGCCTTTCTGGGATATGAGTTTCCCTGCGGCGCTCAAGGCGTTCTTCGAGAATCTTTCCCTTTACGGCATTACATTCACTGATGACGGCACCACTTGTACAGGGCTGTGCAGATGCGGCAAGGTCCTCTATATCACCACCAGGGGTATGGACATCCCGACCGGGGACTCCCGTGACCAGGGCAGTTCGTACCTGAAGGCGCTATCGTCCCTCTGGGGACTCGGGGAGGTCATCACTGTGGCCGCCTGGAATCTCGACTATATGTCTGCCGAGCAGGCCGCCCTCAAAGTCCGGGAGACAGCCGTTTTCGTCAGGACAATCGCAGAGGACTTTTAGGGGCTCCGTAGCTGTCTGCTATTGGCGGAGGGATGTTTGCAATTCCGGATGCCGTTGGCTAAATTTGCAGATTGCAATAATCTTATAGTACAACGCATTGAAATCGTACATTATGCAGAAGATATGGAAGCCGATCCTGAGATATGCAGGCGTGATATTGTTGTTTTTGGCGGTAGCCTACGGCTTCGTGCCGCAGGTCTTAGGCGGTAAAATAGTGAACCAGAGCGACATATCCGGCTATGTCGGAATGGCGCACGAGGCCAATGAATGGAACAGTGGGCATCCGGGTGACCGCACTGCGTGGACCAATTCAATGTTCGGAGGAATGCCAACGACGATGCTGACAGGCAATCCTGAAGGAGACTGGACGCAGAAGATATACGATGCGTTTCTGTTCGGCAGACGTCCTGCGAGCTACCTGTTCATCTCTCTGCTCGGAGCTTTCTTTCTGATGCTGTCGCTTGGAATCAACTGGCTTCTGGCCGTTGCGGGTGCGGTTGCGGTGACATTCTGCTCGTATAATTTCCAGATTATCCAGGTCGGGCACAATACCAAGATGATGGCTATAGCCTGGCTGCCGTGGGTGCTGGCCGCATTGATATTCACGTACAGAAGTGCACTGAACCTGTACCGCTCGGAGAAATGCGAGACGCCGGGATGGAGGGTTTGGCTGCCTTTGACAGCACTCGGGGCCGCCCTTTTCGGGATGACGGTCAATTTCCAGATAAAGGCCAATCATATCCAGATTTCGTATTATCTGGCAATAATAATATTCTGCTACGTCGCCGGACTTTTCATCTGGATGATGCTCGACAAGTCCCGCAGGAGCGCTACAGGACGTTTCTTCACAGCCTCGTTCCTGCTCCTTTTCCTTGGACTTGCAGGAATCGGAACCAATGCCAACAAACTGATTCCTACGTATTTGTATTCACAACACACTATGCGGGGCGGTTCGGAGCTGGCTGCCGGAGAACAGGAGAATGGCCAGAAAAAGTCCAAAGGACTTGATCTGGATTATGCCACGGCCTGGTCTTATGGCTGGGAGGAACTGCCTAATATGATGATTCCTGATTTCAACGGAGGCTCGTCATCCGGGGCTGTGAATCCTTCCAGGTCGCACACTATCAAGCTTTTGAAACAATATGGCCAGGGCGGCCTCAATGAGTTGGCCAAATCGCTGCCGATGTATTGGGGACCCCAGCCGTTCACCGCAGGCCCGATGTATATGGGCGCCATCACGATTTTCCTGTTCCTGTTGGGCCTCTTTATGTGCAAGGGACGGGACAAATGGTGGATTCTGACAGCGACAATAATTGCCATATTCCTCGGAGTCGGCAGGCATTTTATGCCGTTCACGGAGTTCTGGTATAACTATATGCCGTTCTACAGCAAGTTCAGGACTGTTTCTATGGCATTGATAATCCTGCAGTTCACTCTTCCGATGCTGGGATTCTTCGCTCTTGACAAGGTCCTGAAAGGAGATTATACCGGTGAGCAGTTCAGGAAACCGGCACTCGCCGCTCTTGTGTTGACTGCCGGATTCTGTCTGCTGTGCTCGATTTTCCCAGGCATTGCAGGCTCTTTCGAGGCCTCATCGGATTCCGGAATGCATCCGGAGATTGCCGCCGCTCTGGAGGAGGACAGGCGGATGCTTCTTTCTAATGACGCCCTGGTGTCCGCATTTATGGTGCTGGGCACATTCCTAATCATATTCTGGGCTTATGCCAAGCCTAAGAAAGCCTCTGGAAATGAAGTGTTTGTGGAAAGCAGGAGAATGTATGCCGCCGGTGGAATATGCGTCCTTGTGCTCTTGAATATGTGGTCCGTAGGAAAGAGGTATCTCAACTCCGGCCATTTCGTCAAGCCTCGTGAGTTCAACGGACAGTTCGCCCAGCGTCCGGCCGACAAGGCGATTCTGGAGGACGGGGAGCTTGGCTACAGGACTCTTGACCTGACTGTCAATGTGTTCAATGATTCTCATCCAAGCTACTGGCACAGGAATATCGGAGGATACAGCCCAGTGAAAATGCAGCGTTACCAGGACCTCATTGACAGGCATCTAAATGCTGAAATCAATACTCTGATAGGGGTGGTGAACAAGGCCGGAACAATGTCGGCATTGATGGAAGCATTCCCGTATCTGCCTGTACTGTCGATGCTTAATGATAAATATGTGATTTTGGACGGCAATAGCGCGCCGGCAATGAATCCTTACGCTATGGGCAATGTCTGGTTCGTCGGGTCGGCAAGTGTGGCTGAAAGCGCTGAAGAGGAAATCGGCCTTCTCGGCAATGTCGATCTCGGCAATGTGGCCGTGCTCGGCCCGGATTTCAGGCAGGCCGCAGAACTGTTTCCTGCCATTGACGGTGCTGCAGACGGGATGGCTGCAAGGGACACGATTTATATGACTTCTTATGCTCCTAATGAGCTGAGGTATCATTACAGACTGTCGTCTGACAAAGTGGCTGTCTTCAGCGAAATCTATTATCCGTCAGGCTGGAAGGCCTGGCTGGATTCTGGTGACGCCGGATCTGGCAAGGCATCTCCGGACAAGCAGGAAATAGGGATTTTCAGGGCTGACTGGACATTGCGGGCCGCGGCGCTTCCGGCCGGAGAGCACGACCTTGTTATGCGCTTCGAGCCTGAATCCTACGTCCTCAGCGCCAATGTCTCAAGAGCTTCCTCCGCGCTCCTGCTGCTTTTAGTCCTGCTCTCCGCCGGAGCAGTTTTAGTCAGGTCGCGGTTGCTTCCTGCCCGGTGAGAAATATCAATGTTCAATCTATGATTCCGGGTTTTTCCTGGATTTTTGAGCCAGCGAGTCCAGCAGGGAGGCCATACGGCCGGCGAGACTGCGTCGCGAGAAGCGGGAAATTGCATCGGGAACAGTCTCGGGCAGCTGGACGTCCGGAGAGATGAACTGGCGCCAGCAAAGATTGATATAAGCGGCAACGGAAGTCTTGTCATCCCAGCCGAACACCACTCCGGCATTGGTCTCGTTGATGATGCGGGCCATCGCTCCGTCAGTCTGGCCGATACCGAGCACCGGTCTCAAGGAAGCCAGATACTCAAACAGTTTCCCGGGCAGTGTCGCCCTGTATTCCGGTTCTTTCCGCAGCGGAAGAATCAGCAGTGACGCGTTCTTCTGCTCCCTGACCGCCACTGAATGGTCCTGGTATCCCAAATCCACTAAATTGCTCCCTAAACCTGCCGCCTTGATGGATTCGGTTATCTGAGGGTCTGTCTTGCCCACCAATCTGATTCTCAGCATCTTCCTGAACTCATCATCCAGAGCGCATTTATCGGCGAGGGCCTGCCAGACGAGTTCCGGATTGCCGTCGGCGGCGAACAGCCCGGTATGGGTGACATTGAAATATCCGTCAGGCTCCACCACCTGCTCGAAGTCCTCCTCGTCATATCCGTTTGTGATGAGTTCCACAGGCGTGGATGTCATAGAGATGAACTCATCCTGAACGAGAGGCGAAACCGCTACAACCGTGTCAGCGCTGTCAAGAACTTCCCGCTCTAATCGCTGATGCTTCCTTTCTGCCCATTTGGACAGGCACAAGTGCTTGAAATAGAACATCTTCGTCCAAGGGTCCCGGAAGTCGGCCAACCAAGGGATGCCGGTCTTGCCGGCCACTTTCATAGCAATCAGATGCATTGAATGCGGCGGGCCTGTACTCACAATCACATCCACAGGATGCTCCTTCAGGTATTTGCAGAGAAATTTCACCGAAGGACGCACCCACGTGACCCTCGGGTCCGGAATGAAAAGATTGCCACGCAGCATCAGCATCAGCCTCTGCTTCAAGGTCTTCTTCTGGCTGTTTATCGGATTGACCTCTTTCACGGTGATGTCTTTCCTGCCCATCAGTTTCCTGTACACCGAATAGAATTCAGTGATATGGCGTTTCACCACCACAGCTTCTTCCGGGATGTCGTTCTCCAGACTGTGGTCCATAGCTGCCATTTCCGGGTTCTCAGGCGTGTAGATGACCGGTTGCCAGCCGTACTGCGGGAGATATTTCGAGAATTTCACCCACCGCTGCACTCCCGAACCGCCTGTCGGAGGCCAGTAATATGTAATTATAAGTACTTTTTTCATATCCGGTCCCAAAAGTAGCAATTTTTTATGTAAACCCTCTCCTCTCGTGCGCTTTATTAAAGAGTGAGACTAAAAATGAATTGAAATGGACGAGCAGACGATACTCAGGGCCATTATCGGCCAGATACAGGAAGACGAGTTGAAGACCCTGACTGAAGAATGCGAGGGCGATCCGGAGAAAGCGGCCGGGATGTTCGGTGACGTGCATACTTTGATTGATGTCGCAGAACTTGAGGAAATCGGAAGAAAAATTGAAGATTGCCGAAGGACATCGTTATTGCGCCGCTGTGCGGCAATATTTATTAAAGCTGCCGGCGTGGCTGCGGCAATCTTTCTTGCCGTATGGATCACAAAGGAGGCCACGGTCAGGTCGTTCTCCGGAATGACCGCTACGGTTGAGGCGCCGAGAGGGGAGATTGTCCATTTCATCCTGCCGGACAGCACGGTGGTTTATCTCAACTCCGGAGCCCGTCTCCAGTATCCGGCGGTCTTCAGAAAAGATTGCCGCAATGTAAAGCTTTCAGGAGAAGCTATGTTCGATGTCTCCCACAATGACAGATGCCCATTCACAGTGACAACGTTTGCCTCTGAAATAAAAGTCCTCGGAACCAAGTTCAATGTCCGGGCCGAAGAGGAGAAGGGGGATTTCACGGCGACATTGATAGAAGGAAGGATTATGCTTACGAATCTTCTTGACGAAAGGAAGACCCAGGTGGATATGCGTCCCAACGACATTGTCCGCATCAACGGCGGACGTCTGGAACTCAACACCTTGGAAAATCCGGACATCTGCTGGACCAGGGGACTGGTCGAAATCGGAGGCCGCAGTTTCATTGAACAGATGCGTGACTTCGAGAAGGCATTCGATGTCACCATTGTAATCAGCCGCGAAGACCTGCCTGACATCAGCGGGGTCAGCGGAAAGATAAGAATCAACGACGGAATTGACAACGCACTAAGGATCCTTCAACAGACTGCTTCTTTCGAGTTCAGCAGGGACCCGCACTCCAACGTGGTCGTGATACATTGATACCATATTGAGAATGACAGTATTACCACAATTAATAATATAATAATGATCAAACCAAAGCTCAAGTTGCGAAGATTGTACGCAATCATTTGCACCATTGTCCTGAGTGCCGGACTGATGTCCGCCCAGGATGCGGGAAACGGCTTGACCCTGAAGATGACGGATGTCACTATAGGGCAGGTCACCCGGGAGATTGAACATCAGTCTCGTTATCTGTTTATCAACAAAGGCGGGATAGATACCGGCCGCAAGGTTTCCATCAACGTGGAAAATGCTCCGATATCCGAAGTTATGTCGGCGTTGCTGAAAGACACGGATATCAGCTATGACCTCAACGGGACCTATATCTTCCTTTCCAGGAAAGAGACATCCGTATCCGCCATCAGAGTCATTAACGGAACCATCACCGACAATTCCGGAGTCCCTGTGCCGGGAGCTGCGGTAATGGTTCCGGGAGGGTCCAAAGGTGTAGTTACAGACATAGAAGGCAGATATTCCATTGAGGTGGATGAAAGTGTACACCAGCTCGTGGTGTCATTGCTCGGCTATGAGGACAGAACAGTCACTCTCGGCAAGGCATCCAGGATAGATATCGTGCTCGAAGAGGCTGCCACGGTCCTTGACGATGTGGTGGTCACGGCCCTCGGCATCAGGCGTGAGGAGAAAGCCCTCAGCTATAATGTGCAGAAAGTCGATGGCGCGATTGTCAATGCTGTAAAGGACGCGAACTTCGTCAATTCACTTTCAGGAAAGGTCGCCGGCTTGCAGATCAGCCAGAGTTCTTCCGGAGCCGGAGGATCCACCAGAGTGATAATGAGGGGAGTCAAATCCATCAGCGGAAACAACAACGCCCTCTATGTTATCGACGGTATTCCAATGCCCGACCTCCGTTCCTCACAGACACAAGGCTTCTATGAGACTCCTGACGGAGGAGACTACGAGGGAATCGCAAATCTCAACCCTGAGGATTTCGAGTCTATGTCCGTTCTGACCGGTGCGACTGCGGCCGCCCTCTATGGTTCCCAGGGCGCAAATGGCGTGATACTCATCACTACCAAGAAAGGCTCGGAAGGCCGTGTACGTGTGAATTTCTCGAACAACACTACATTCTCATCTCCGTTCGTGACCCCGGATTTCCAGAACACATACGGTACTGATCCGACTTCTCCTTCAATGAGCTGGGGTACGAAACTCGGGACTCCTTCAAGCTATGACCCTCTGGATTTCTTCCAGACCGGATACAATGTCTCCAATTCCATATCGGTGATGACCGGCACTGAAAGGAGCCAGACCTACGCTTCCGCGGCCGCCCTGAATTCGCGGGGCATAATCGGAAACAACAATTACAACCGGTACAATTTCAATATCCGCAACACCACCCAGATAGTCAAGGACAAACTGGTCCTGGATTTCAGCGCTAGCTATATGAAGCAGTACAAGCGCAATCCTACAGTTCAGGGAATGTACCACAATCCTCTGATAGCCGTGTATCTTTTCCCTCGCGGAGACGACATCTCCAAATATAAGATATATGAGAGATACGATGCCGGGGCAGGCTATATGAAGCAGTTTTGGCCTTTAGAGTTCGTAAACGGAGTGGAGAACCCGTATTGGGAAATCAACCGGGAGCTCTTCGAAAACACTTCTCACCGATATACAATCACCGGCACCCTGAAATGGAACATCACCGACTGGATATACGTGACCGGACGTGCAAGACTCGACAACACCTCGATGAACTACACGAGGAAAATATATGCTTCTTCCAATACCCTGTTCGCGTCCGAATACGGCAACTATCAGGACAACAACATCAACCACAACAATTTCTACGGGGATGTCCTTCTTACACTGGACAAGAAAGTTGCGGCTGACAATCTGTCCATATTGTTCAATATCGGAGCCAGTATCACAGATGACGTGAACAAGGCCTCGGGATTTGAAGGCAATCTGGCCACAGTGCCGAACAAATTCTCCGTTTATAACATCAGTATGACCCACAGCCAGACCGGCCCTCTCGCCGACAGGTACCACGACCAGACACAGTCGTTGTACGCCACATTGCAGCTCGGATGGAAGGGCATGCTCTATCTGGATCTCACAGCGAGGAATGAGTGGCCGTCCATGCTTGCGTTCACGGACAGCAAGAACATTTTCTACCCGTCCGCAGGCCTTTCTGCCGTGATATCTTCAATGACAGACCTCAGGCGTGCGGGAATCTCATTCCTCAAGCTGCGCACTTCATATGCGGAGGTCGGCAATGCCCCTCAGCGTTTCATCACGGGAGTCAACACCCCTCTGTCCACTGGAGGCATAATCTCCTCAAATACATATGCTCCGGCATCCAACCTCACTCCTGAAAGGACCAAGTCTGTCGAGGCCGGACTCAACGTGAAATTCCTCGAGGATATGTTCTCCGTGGACTTTACATATTACAACACGAACACATACAACCAGTTGTTCCAGTACAACGCCTCTCCGAGCACGGGCTACAAGCTCGCCTACATCAATGCCGGCCGCGTGAACAACTGGGGAATCGAGGCTTCGCTCGGATTCCGCAATACCTGGAAGGATTTCACCTGGGCTTCTACTGCCACATTCTCTATGAACCGCAACAAGATCAAGGAACTTGTTCCTGAAGGCACCCGTGACGTGTCCGGCAATCTTGTGACGGTCGATGAGGTGAATATGGATTATGGCGGATACCGGATGAAGGTCGCGAAGGGAGGCTCCATAGGAGATTTCTACGTGACCGGCCTCAAGACCGACGATCACGGTCAGATTTACGTGGATCCGAATTCCAATACCGTCTCCCTCGACCCGAACACCTGGATATATGCGGGCAACACCGAGGCCAAGGCCCGTATTGGCTGGAATAACACTTTCTCTTACAAGGGAGTGTCGCTGAGCTTCCTCATTGATGCCCGCATAGGAGGCAAGGGAGTGTCAGCTACTCAGGCCCTTATGGACAGGTTCGGTGCGTCCCAGGCCTCGGCTGATGCGAGGGATGAAGGAGGAGTGTGGATTTCTGAAACCCAGCAGTTGCCTGACGTCAAGACTTTCTATGCAAACAATGGCCTGGGTACCTCAATGCTTTCGCATTATGTGTACAGTATGACCAATGTCCGTCTCAGGGAACTCACTATTGGATATGACTTTCCGCGGACCTGGTTCAGGGACAAGCTCGGGATGTCCGTGTCCCTCGTCGGACGCAATCTCTGGATGATTTACAACAAGGCTCCATTCGATCCTGAACTCACAGCATCGACCGGAACATATTACCAGGGACTGGATTATTTTATGCAGCCAAGTACAAGAAACATCGGCTTCAGTGTGAGGCTCCAATTCTAAAAACCGAATGAGATGAAATACATCAATATAACAATCCTCTTCGCCGGTGCTGCAATGATGTCAGGCATAGTACTGTCCTGCACCAAAGGCTATGAAGGTTTCAATACAAATCCGGACGCAATCCAGGAAATTGACAGCAAGTCCCATATCACCACGATGATAATGGATGCGGTCATCCCTTGCAGCGATGTAGGGGCCAATGAGTTCCAGCGCGCCTGCAACCTGATGGGAGATGCGTTCTGCGGCTATCTTTCCCCGACTCAGGCATTCAACGGAGGTTCATATACCTGCACCTATGACCTGGACGGGACTGACTACAACAATTATCCTTTCTCCGTGGCATTCACCAATGTGATGCCCGCCTGGCTGAATCTGAAATACGCCCACGAGAACGGCCTCGTCGGTGACGAGATATTCGCTGTTGCCGAAGTCATCAAGGTAATGGCCCTGCAGAGGACTTCTGACATATACGGCCCGCTGCCGGTCTCCGGATTCGGTGAGGACCAAAGCCCTTATGAGAGCCAGGAGACGGTTTACAAGAACCTTTTCCGTGACCTTGATGCCGCGATCGATGTGCTTTCGAACTACGCATCCACGTCAGGCACCACTTCTCTCACTTCCGTGGATCCGGTCTTCAACGGGGACTATTCCAAATGGTTCAGGCTGGCCAATTCCGAGAAACTCAGGATGGCTATGAGAATCCGCTACGTGGAGCCTGCACTTGCCCAAACCTATGCAGAAGAGGCTGTGGCTTCAGGCGTGATGACAGTGTCTTCTGACGGAGCCTGGCTCAAGAGCAGCGCCACGATACAGGTGTTCAACCCTCTCGAGGAAGTCTGGAATGCATACAGGGACACCCGTATGGGCGCCACTATGGACTGCTATCTGAACGGGTACAACGATCCGCGTCTTCCGGTGTATTTCTCCGAGAGCACTGTTGAGGGAGGCGGATACCACGGTGTCAGAAGCGGAATCAGGACTATGACACAGGACAATTACACCCCTCTCTCGACACCGAACGTGTCCAAGAGCACGCCAGTGGTCTGGATGCTCGCATCCGAGGTGGCATTTTTACGTGCAGAGGGTGCGCTGATCGGATGGAATATGGGAGGAGATGCGTCAGCATTATATGAGGAAGGAATCGCCCTGTCTTTCGAGGAACGCGGACTTTCTGCCTCTGAAGCAGCATCTTATGCTTCCAGCACAGCAACTCCTGCGGCTTTCGAAGACAAGAATCTGGGCACTGCAAAGAATTCATATCAGGCTCCTTCCGATATCACCCCGTCCTGGGACGATTCGGATTCAGGCGAGAGGAAACTTGAGAGAATCATAACCCAGAAATGGATTGCAATGTATCCGAACGGCCAGGAGGCCTGGTCTGAGTTCAGACGTACCGGATATCCTAAGGTCATCCCTGTGAAGGACAATCTCAGTGACGGCAAGATAGATACCGGCATACAGGTGCGCAGAATGACATTCCCGCGTTCCGAATATGCCAACAATTCTGCTGAACTCCGGAATGCTATCAGTCTCATCGGCGGATCCGACAATGGCGGAGTACGTCTGTGGTGGGACAGGAAATAAGGACTGGAACAACGATAAAGAATGAAAATTATGAGAAAATACAATATTGCCGCAGGCTTTGCTGCCGCTATTCTCCTGGTGGCCGCCTGCTCGGACTGGGTGACTCCTGACAGGGAGATTGTCCAGGATCCGTACAAGCAGTCTTCAGTTCTCAGGGACAATGCCTATTACGCAGCCCTGAGGGAATACAAGAAGACAAATCACAAGATAGCTTTCGGGTGGTATGGTTCCTGGACTGCCGCAGGACCTTCGTACCAGACCAAACTCGAGAGTGCCCCGGACTCGATGGACATCATATCCATCTGGAGCGGATGGAACAATCTCACACCGGAGCAGATTGCCGACAAGGAGTTCGTGCAGAAGGTGAAGGGAACCAAGGTGACATTCACCATTTTCCTCGATGACCTGCCTGAACAGTTCAAGGAGGACGGGGAGATTACCGATGAAGCTATCGAGAATTTCGCCCGTTCCTATGCCGATTCGATTGCCAAATACAATTATGACGGACTTGACATAGACTACGAGCCTGGCTACGGAGCTTCCGGACCTCTCGTGGGTCACGACAATGAACTGTTCAGGAAGACAATCATAGCCCTCGGAAAATATCTCGGACCTAAATCCGGTACGGGGAGGCTCCTGATGATTGACGGAGTCCCTTATGCCGTGCACGAGGACATAGTGGAATACTTCGACTACGGTATCGTCCAGGCCTACAGATCAACAGGCTGGAGCGACTTGCAGAACCGGTTCAACAACGCCTATGCCAAAGGATGGAAGCCGGAGCAGTACATATTTGCCGAGAACTTCGAGTCATACTGGCAGAACGGCGGCGTCAACCATATCAGCAGGGACGGGGAGACTGTCAATTCGCTTCTAGGAATGGCCCGGTTCAATCCGGACCAGGGCTTCGGGGCCGGCTTCGGTGCGTATCATATGGAGTACGAATACGGCCATAGTGATATGCCGTACAAGTATATGCGCAGGGCTATCCAGGATGCCAATCCTGCCGGAGGGGCAGTGACGGTGAGCCTGACATCAGAGGATGCATCCTATGTCGTTATGCTTGGTGAAGAGGATGCGGCTGAAGTGATTCCAGATGAGATTTCCCTTACGTTCTCCCGTCCGCTTCCGGAATCGGATATGTTCAAGGTCGTTTATGATCCATCCCTCATTGATGTACGTAACGAGGCTGATGGCAAATCATGGTCTGCATTGGACGAATCCCTTTTCACTATAGGCGACATCAGCGTGACTGCCGGAAACTTTGTCACTGAACCGTATTCCGTCAGCGTGGATGTGCGGAACATAAAGAAGGGCAACTATATGATTCCGCTGAGGATAATCCTTCCGGAAGACGGAATATATACTTCGAAAGCGGATCTGATTCACTATATCACCATCACGGCAGCTCCTGTCAACGTGGACTTCACGGCTGCTGAGCTGACGGGGACCAAGATAGAACCGGATGCAAGCTGGAGGCTCAAGTGCTATAACGGCTACAATACCGAAGGATGGACCGGAGTATGGAACAATGATACGGATGCGCAGCAGGCTGCTATGTTCGACGGCAAAACAAGTGGTACATACTGGTATACATTCTCCAGCTATTTCAACCCTGGCAATTTCATTGTAGAACTCGAGAAACCTTACGAATTCTCCGGATTCCGCTGGCATTGTCATTACGGCTCGTCCCGGGACAAGTTTACAATCGCAGATGTGCAGATCAGCAATGACCGGCAGAATTGGGAATCCCTCTCTCTCGGCATTGAGTTTGCACCTGTCTTCTCCGATGACAACTGGGTACCTGTGCAGCTCAAGAATCCAGTGACGGCTAAATATTTCAGGCTGATCATCAAGACATCGTATTATATGTCAATGGACGAAGCCGAGCTCTGGGCTCCGGCTGGGCAATAGCTCCGGATGCATTCCGAATGTGCAACAAATTTAATGTTTTGAACAATGAAATCATTGAAAATCAAATATTTCCCTTGTCTGCTCGCTCTTGCTGCGGGCATAGCGGGATGTGATAATGTCGATGAACCGTATGATGCAATCTATATGACAGATGCGCAGAATACGTCATACAAGACAATCACGGTGGACGAGACTCCGCAAGGTGTGGAGTTCACAGTGTCATCGTCAGTAAAGGCCACGTCAGACGTGACCATAGAACTGGAAGTCCGTCCGGACCTGCTTGAGGAATACAACAGGGCCAATGGAAAGAATTACGTTATGGCTCCTGAGTCGAGTTTCTCACTGAGTACGGCAAAGACAGAGATAAGTGCCGGCTACAGCCAGTCCCAGCCGGTGGAACTTGTTGTCAACTCCACTGAAGAGTTCGCTGAAGGCGCGATATACTGCATACCGGTGAGGATCAAGTCGGTGTCGGCGATGAAGGTGTTGGAGCCGAGCCGCACGCTGTACATTGTGCTGAAGGCACCGGTGGTAAGCAAGGCCATCTATCTTGGTTCCGGCAATATTTACAAAGTTCCTTCATTCAAGGAGGATGCCTCCCTGTCAGCCCTCAAGCAGTTGACGCTCGAGACGAGGGTATATATGAACTCATTCCAGACCAGAGATCCGTACATCAGTTCAATAATGGGCATCGAGGGAGTCTGCTGCGTCAGGTTCGGAGATGTGAAGATTGACAACAACGTGCTCCAGATATGCCATGATTCATATCAGCCGGCAGCTGTGGACAGACCTTTCGAGACAGGGCGGTGGTATCACGTCGCAGCTGTATGGAGCGGCGCCTCCTGGGATATCTACATAGACGGACAATATGCGACAGGCATACCGGTTGCAGGCGAGACCATTGATCTTACCAGTGATAATTCCGGTGGATTCTATCTTGGTGCAAGCTATGGCGGAGGCCGTACTCTTGATGGATACATTGCTGAGACCAGAGTTTGGACAAAGGCATTGAGCCAGAGCGAGATAGCTAATAATATGAATTACGTGGATCCGGCTTCGGACGGACTTCTCGCCTATTGGAGGATGAACGCCTGGGAACCTGGAGAAACGAGCGGCAACGTTGTCAGGGACCTTACAGGTCACGGACACGATGCAAAAGGCGCTTCATCCAATCCGAAAATGATGGATACCAAGTGGCTTTAGTATTGCAGCAGAAATGACGGACAAGGAATTCAGCAGACTGTACGGACTGACACGCTCAAATTATGAGCGGATAGCCTTCTCCTACATCTGTGACAAGGAAGATGCCCGGGATATTGTCACCGACTGCTTCCTCTATCTCTGGGAACACAGGGATGAGGTAAAGGATGACAATGTCAAAGGCTATATCTACCTTGCCGTCAGGAATCGTTGTCTGTCATATCTGCGCAGCCGTCAAAGCCTTCAGAAGACCAAGGAAGGGCTCTCGGACCTGATGCGCCTGAGGCGTGAAATGGCCCTTGCAGCCCTCCTGCGGTCTAATCCTCTTTACGAGGAAGAAATTATCACCCTCTTCCGGAAGGCTCTCTGCAATATGCCTGAGATGACCAGGAAGATATTCTCTTCCAACCGTGACGGAGACCTTACCTATCAGCAGATTGCATTGAAGTACAACGTCTCTGTCCGCAAGGTTGCATCCGAGATCCAGCTGGCGTTGAAGATTCTGCGTCTGGCACTGAAAGACTACCTGTCACGTGGGGAATGATAATTCTTTCCAGAGTTCCGCCTGGCTCAAAAGCCCCTTCTTGTCATCCCGACTGAGCGAAATTAGAGGAGAGGTATTGTCTTTTCTTTAATGATATTTGTGCATAATACTCACTGGCTATTTCATTCTGACCTGTCAGCGGCCTCATTTCTTTGTCTTTTTTCCTGTTTTTTGTAAATTTGCTTGATTGCGGAGAAATCTTCCGCAGCAATTGATATAACAGATTTGTTATGGCGAAGAAACAAGCGGAGGACACCCCACTACTGAAACAATATTTTTCCGTGAAAGCCCAGCATCCTGAGGCGATATTGCTGTACAGGGTGGGAGATTTCTATGAGACATATTCAGATGACGCCGTGCTTGCGAGCAAGGTGCTCGGCATAGTGCAGACCAAGCGCTCCAATGGAGACAAGGGGGCCATTCCGATGGCGGGCTTTCCGCATCACGCCATTGAGCCGTACCTCACCAAACTGATAAGAGCCGGATATAAAGTAGCGGTATGCGACCAGCTGGAGGATCCGAAACTCACCAGGACGCTGGTCAAAAGGGGAGTCACCGAGCTCGTGACGCCGGGTCTGGCTTTCGGCGAGCAGATGCTGGACCAGAAAGAGCACAACTATCTCGCCGGCCTCACATTCTCCAAAAACGAATGCGGCGCCGCTTTCCTGGATGCTTCCACGGGCACATTCGAGGTTACCCAGGGAACTGTCGAATACATCGGAACCCTTATTTCCTCGCTCGGCCCGAAAGAGATTGTGGTGGAAAGAGGAAACGAGAAGAAGGTGCGGGAACTGTTCGGGGACCGGCTGTACATATCCACTGTAGAAGAATGGGCTTTTGTCTATGACTCCGCTGTGGAGCGGCTGAAGAAGCAGCTCCGCGTGGATTCTCTGAAGGGCTATGCGATTGATACATATCCGCTTGGAATCTGTTCGGCTGGCGCCCTGGTAGTCTATCTTGAGCAGACCCAGCACGCGGGCCTTTCCAATATCTGCTCAATTTCCAGAATAGACGGGGACCGCTTCGTCTGGATGGACCGTTTCACCGCGCGCAATCTTGAACTTTTCACGGCTTCCGCAGGAGGAGAGGGTGTCTCCCTGGTCAGCGTGATTGACAGATGCTCTTCGCCGATGGGCTCCAGATTGCTCAGGACCTGGCTGGCGATGCCGTCGATGGATATTGATATCCTCAATGCAAGATACGACATAGTGGGCTATTTCACAGCGCGCAAAGAATTGCTGGACAAGGTCCAGGAGCATATCGGCAATATAGGTGACCTGGACAGGATTCTTTCCAGGGCGGCCACGGGCAAGATTGTTCCGAGAGAAGTCCTGCAGCTTGGAAGGGGACTTGCGCAGCTTGACCCGATCAAGAGCCTGTGTTCCGGCTCCGGAGAGACCTGCGCCGCACTTGTGACTCTCGTTTCCGGAATAGATGGCTGTGCGGCCTTGCTGGATGACATACGCAGGACTGTTTCGCCGGAGGCGGCGGCAGCGATTGGAAAAGGTGACGTGATAGCGTCCGGAGTGGATGCGGAGCTGGACCGACTGAGGGAAATTTCCAGGGGAGGAAAGGACTATCTCCTCCAGATGCAGCAGAGGGAAATCGAGCGCACCGGCATCACATCGCTGAAAATCAGCTTCAACAATGTCTTCGGCTACTATATCGAAGTCCGCAATTCCCAGAAAGACAAGGTGCCGGAGGACTGGATCCGCAAGCAGACCCTGGTCAATGCTGAAAGATATATCACCCAGGAACTTAAAGAATACGAAGAGCAGATTCTGTCTGCGGAGGACAAGATTTACGCGCTGGAATCGTCCATATATGGCGCATTGATTTCCAGAATCCAGTCTGCAGTCAGGCTGATACAGCGGAATTCAGCGGCTGTGGCCGAACTGGATGTCCTTGCCGGATTTGCGGAGAACGCATTGGAACGCAACTACTGCAGGCCGGTTGTCGGTAAAGGCAATTCGCTGACCATCAAGGCCGGACGACATCCGGTGATAGAGACATTGATGCGTCCCGGTGAGGAATATGTGCCGAATGACATTCATCTTGACAGTGACAGCCAGCAGATTATCATACTCACCGGCCCGAATATGTCCGGAAAATCCGCCCTGCTCCGTCAGACCGCCCTCATTGTCCTGATGGGCCAGATAGGTTCTTTTGTGCCTGCGGAGTCGGCTGAATTCGGATATTTCGACAAAATTTTCACCCGTGTCGGGGCCTCGGACAATATTTCCCGCGGAGAGTCCACATTTATGGTGGAAATGCTTGAGACATCGATGATTTTGCACAATCTTTCCGAACGCTCGCTGGTCCTGCTTGACGAGATCGGAAGGGGCACGTCCACCTATGACGGAATGTCCATAGCCAGGGCGATTGTAGAGTACATTCATATATACGGAAAGGGGGCCAAAACCCTGTTCGCAACTCATTATCACGAGCTTAATGACCTGGAGGCCATCTATCCGGGAGTCAGGAACTTCCACGTGGCCGTCAAAGAAGTGGGCAAAGAGGTGATATTCCTGCGCAAACTCAGGGAAGGAGGCACGGCCCACAGCTTCGGTATTCACGTGGCCAGGATGGCCGGGATGCCGAAAGAGGTGCTCGAATCAGCCGAGAAGACCCTGGCCGCCCTCGAATCCGGCAATCCGGGGCCGACGGCAAAGACAGAACCTTCGGGCACGGTGCAGGGAGACGGTTCCATCCAGCTGTCGTTGTTCCAGCTGGACGACCCTACATTGTCTTCAATCAGGAACCGCCTCGATTCTGTTGATTTGAACAATATGACGCCGATGCAGGCTTTTGACCTGCTGAGGGATATGAAAAAAGAACTGGGAATATGAAACTGAAACTGATGACTGGTCTGGCTTCCCTGGCCGTCCTGTCCTGCGGCAATCCTGAGCCGTCATTCAGGGAACCTGCTGACATTCAGGCTCTTCTACCTGCTGAAGATGCCTTGTGGAACAATGTTGAACCCGGGCTTAATGCCGGATGGGTCTCTGCTGACTTCCGGTATTCACGCGCCGAAGTGCCTATGGCCGTGTTCCTGGACACGTTGAAGTTTGTGGCATGGAGAGGCGAGCGGCTGTCAGGACAGCTGCTGCTATGGACTGCTGACGGAAAGAAACGTGTCAGATGTGTTCCTGGCGACTTCGTTTCATCTGATGCCGTGATATCTTCAGGCAATGCTTCCTGCAGTTTTGTGCGCTACACGCTGGCGGATACTCCCGAGCCGGCCTGCAAGTGCAGCAAGAAAGAGGATCATCCCTATATGATTGTGCCTGATATGATTGACGATATTCCGCAGATGGATATTGACGCACGGACAACCCGTCCTGTCTGGTTCTCCCTCGATGTCCCTTCTGACGCAGACCCGGGAGTATACAATGGAGAGGTCTTGGTGAAATCCGGCAGCAGGACTGTGAAGAGGCTTCCGGTTTCAGTCAATGTCAAGGACAGGACTCTTCCGGCCGTGGAGGACTGGACTTATCACCTTGACCTGTGGCAGCATCCTTCCGCCGTGGCCAGGACATCCGAGACGGAAATGTGGAGCGACGGGCATTTCGAGGCTCTCCGCAGGGAAATGCGGCAGCTCGCTCTTGCCGGACAGAAAGTCATCACCTGCACGCTGAACCGGGATCCGTGGAACCACCAGTGCTATGACGGATATGAGAATATGATACAGTGGACACTTGGAAGCGACGGCACCTGGAGATATGACTATACTGTCTTCGACAGATGGGTTGAGTTGATGATGTCATTGGGAATCAACAAGTTCATAAACTGTTATTCAATTGTGCCTTGGAACTGTCTTTTGGATTATTATGACGAGGCCTCCTCGGAGGTGAAGACTGTGGAGGCGCGTCCGGGAACGGAAATGTTCGAGCAGTTCTGGAAACCGTTCCTGATTGATTTCAAGAGCCATCTCGCCGGAAAAGGCTGGCTTGAGATAACCAATATAGCAATGGACGAGCGCAGCCCGGAGGAGATGGACGCCGCGGCCAGGCTGCTTGCCGAATGCGCCCCTGAAATGGGATTCGCAATAGCGGACAACCATCAGTCCTACCGGAAATACACGATGATGCGCGATGTATGCGTGGACATCAGCAACCCTATGGATCAGAATGATATAGCTTCGAGACGGGATAGCGGCTCAGTATCCACTTTCTACGCCTGCTGCAGCACTATGTTCCCGAACACCTACACATTCTCCGCACCTTATGAGGCTGAAATGCTGGTGCTTTACGGCGAGGCGATGAACTATGACGGAATGCTGCGCTGGGCATATAATTCCTGGCCGGAAGACCCTTGCTATGATTCACGCTTCGGACATTTCGGCTCCGGAGACACCTATTTCGTATATCCGGGAGGCCGCTCTTCAATGAGGTTCGAGCGTTTGAGGGACGGCATTGAGATGGCGGAAAAGGTCCGTGTGCTGAGGAAAGAAGCCTGCTGTGACGGGAATCTCGCCGGGAAAGTTGATGAGGCTCTCCGTCCGCTTCTTGAGCACAATATCAGCGATGCTGGCTATCCGTGGCAGGAGGTCCTGGCCCGGGTGACAGAGAAAATCAACAGCCTTTGATGAAATTAACCAATAAATTATTAATTATATGACACTGAAGACTTTGTGCACAGCATTCATTTTGTCGGCTTCTGCATCAGCATTGGCAGCAGCTGCCGACGGGTCATATCAGGTGGTATCTCCTGACGGCTCATTGCGGACCAGCGTTGTTGTAGGGGACGGGATTTCCTACACTGTCCAGAAGGGCGAGACCGAGATTATCGCTCCTTCTTCAATATCAATGACTTTCGATGCCGGAATTGTATTCGGACAGAATGACAAGGTCCGCAAGGTGCTCAGGCGCTCCATCGATGAGACCATTCCGACAGATGTTTATAAAAATGCCGAGGTGAGGGACAATTATAATGAGATGGAGCTTGTCTTCAAGGAGTTCTCCCTTATCTTCAGGGCTTATGACGAGGGCGTTGCATATCGTTTCCGCAGCCAGCTGAAGACTGGCGGGAAAGTGCTGTCAGAGCGGGCCGAGTTCGCTTTCTCAAAAGACTGGGAGGCCTACATCCCTTATGTGGCCCAGCACACACAGACACTTGAGTCCCAGTATTTCAATTCTTTCGAGAATACCTACACAGTACAGCCGCTCTCATCCTGGGACAAGAAGAGGCTGGCTTTCCTGCCGCTCGCCGTTTCGGCTGACAATGGCCTGAAAGTGCTTGTCACAGAGGCTGATCTGCTGAGCTATCCGGGAATGTATCTTTACAATGCGGACGGCTCCACCACTCTTGAAGGCCGTTATGCCCCGTATCCTAAAGATGTCGAGCAGGGCGGACACAATATGCTTCAGGGCATTGTCAAGACACGTGAGGACTATATCGCCACGGCTGAAGCCGGAGCTTCATTCCCCTGGAGAGTGATTATGGTGGTGGAAAACGACGTTGACCTTGCTGTCAACAATCTTGTGTGGAAACTTGCGACACCGGCCTCACCGGATGAGGACTACAGCTGGGTGCGTCCAGGCAAAGTGGCCTGGGACTGGTGGAATGACTGGAACATCTACGGGGTGGATTTCCGCGCCGGAATCAACAATGACACATACAAATACTATATTGATTTCGCAGCAGCGCACGGTATCGGATATGTCATCCTGGACGAGGGCTGGGCAGTGAACCTGAAGGCTGACCTGATGCAGGTGATTCCGGAAATCGACCTCCCGATGCTGACCCAATA
Source organism: Bacteroidales bacterium (assembly GCA_029007435.1). Taxonomy (GTDB): domain Bacteria; phylum Bacteroidota; class Bacteroidia; order Bacteroidales; family UBA932; genus Cryptobacteroides. Next base: position 50,664 of record JAQXHU010000079.1, on the reverse strand, counting down.
TGCTTCCGAGAGAGGTGTGGGGCTGATTTTATGGGCTGGCTACAAGGCATTTGACCGGGATATGGAGAATGTCTGCCGTCATTATTCCGAGATGGGAATCAAAGGATTCAAGGTGGACTTTATGGACAGGGACGACCAGCAGATGGTGGATTTCTATGTACGCTCTGCGAAGATGGGAGCCAAGTATCATATGATGATGGACTTCCACGGGGCGTACAAGCCTACCGGTCTCAACCGCACATATCCTAACGTCATCAACTTCGAGGGCGTTCACGGTCTTGAGCAGATGAAATGGAGCAAGGACGCCGACCAGGTGACCTATGATGTGACTGTCCCTTATATCCGAATGGCGGCCGGCCCGATGGACTATACCCAGGGAGCGATGAGGAACAGCATCAAGTCTAATTACAGGCCTGTGAACTCCGAGCCTATGAGCCAGGGAACACGTTGCCACCAGCTTGCCGAGTATGTGATTTTCGACTCTCCGCTCAATATGCTCTGCGATTCTCCTTCCAATTATATGGCTGAGCCTGAATGCACCAAGTATATCTCTGAGTGCCCGGTCGTATGGGATGAGACCATCGGCATCAACGGCGAGATGGGCAAATATATCTCGATGGCCCGCCGCAGCGGAAACGTCTGGTACGCAGGCTCTCTCAACGGCTGGGACTCAAGAGACCTGACTCTTGACCTCGGCTTCCTCGGAGAAGGCCGCTGGACAATGGAGATTTTCCGTGACGGACCAAATGCTGACAGGGCCGCGAGGGATTTCAGGCACGAGGTGGTTTCAGTCCCTGCTGATCGCAAGGTCACTGTGCATCTCGCCCCTGGCGGTGGCTGGACAGCCCGCATCACAAGAAACTGATAATATGAGATTCATAAACCTGGTTATATGCGTGGCCGTGCTGTTCATTCCGGCGGCCGCGCATTCTGCAAATATCCAGCAAAATGCTGTAAAACAGATACATATCGGCGGATATATCGGCGACCGGATTGACTTGTGCATTGAGAAACGTGTGATGACCGAGGATGAGGACGCTCTTGTCGAGCCTTTCCGCCACCTGACGGAGGGGCGCAAATGGCAGTCGGAGTTTTTAGGGAAATGGATGCTCGGAGCGGTTGCTTCTTACAATTACAGCCGCAATCCTGAACTGCTTGAAAAAATCCGCAAGGCGGCCGGGGCGTTTATGGAGACCCAGGCTGAGGACGGCTACATCGGTAATTACAAACCTGAGGACCGCCTGACCAACTGGGATATCTGGGGCAGGAAATACAGCGCCCTGGCATTGCTCTCCTATTGGAAACTCACTGGAGATAGCAGGGCTCTCGATTCAGTGCGCCGGCTGATTGACCATCTCACAGGCGAACTTTCCGGCAGGGGAGTGGACATCGCCGAGACCGGAAACTATTTCGGTATGGCGAGCTGTTCGGTGCTGGAACCTGTTGTGTATCTGTATAATGCGACAGGGGAGAAACGCTATCTCGACTTTGCTCTGGACATTGTCAGGAGCATTGAGAAAGAGGGGCATTCCCAACTGGTGGCCAAAGCTCTGGCCGGTATCCCTGTGTCCCGCAGGTCGCCTTATCCGGAAAAATGGTGGAGTTATGACAACGGAATGAAGGCTTATGAGATGATGTCCTGCTATGAGGGGATGGTGGAACTTGGCAAGGTCACGGGGGACGATGTCCTGATTAAGGCTGCGAAGATGGCTGCCCAGTCGATAATGTCCGAGGAGATTAATATAGCAGGATCAGGGGCTGCGTTCGAGTGCTGGTATGAAGGCCGCAAGAACCAGACACTTCCGGCATATCATACAATGGAGACCTGTGTGACATTTACCTGGATGCAGTTCTGCGCGCGTCTCCTCGGGCTGACCGGTGACACGGTGTATGCCGATGCTTTCGAGAGGACAATGTACAATGCCCTGATGGCGTCGATGAAGGGGGACGGCTCGCAGATTTCCAAATACAGCCCTCTCGAGGGCCGCCGCACAGAAGGCGAGCACCAGTGCGGAATGGACATAAATTGCTGCAACGCCAATGGGCCGAGGGCTTTCGCCCTGATTCCGTCAGTGGCGTGTCAGGTCAACGCCAATGCTGTCAATGTGAACCTGTATGTGGACCTCGATGCCGATATTTCATTGAATGGCAATGATATAGCTCTGTCGATGAGGTCTGGGTGCCCGGTGGACGGCAAAGTGGTGCTGAATGTCGGTCCGAAGAAATCAGCAAGGTTCGCCCTGAATCTCCGCATACCTCAATGGGCTGGACCGAAATGCTCGGTAAAAGTCAATGATGAAATTATTCCGGTTCTTCACCGGAGCGGCTATCTGACTGTTGACAGAATCTGGAAGAAAGGCGATGTCGTTACAATGGACCTGGACATACAGACCCGAGTGGAGTCTTCGGGCTTCTGCGAGGCGGTGGTCAGGGGCCCTGTAGTTTTCGCAAGGGACAGCCGTTTCAATGACGGTGACATTGATGAGTGCGGAGTGATCCAGAAAGAGGCCGACGGGACGGTCAGGGCCTCATTGACATATACTTACGACTGCTCTCCAATGTGGCTGACAATGGAAGTCCCGATGGTTCTCGGCACTGATCTGGAGGACAATTCGAACAGCAGCGCCAAAATGGTCCGTTTCTGTGATTTCGCCTCGTCAGGCAATGACTGGGCTCCTTCCGGCCGTTACCGTGTCTGGATTCCGCGTACCCTCAATATGATGCGTGAGCCGTATCATAAATATTGATAATCAGATTATTGCCGTATGACGTATTCCGGGATTATCAGGATATTTCTTGGCTTGTCATTATTTATACTGACAAGCCGTATTGTTCCTGCCAAGAAGCCGGATTCGGCATTTGACAGTGCGGTCTGGGACGAAGAAAAGGAGCTGCTTTCAAAGGCCGGGGAGTCTGAAGGCCGTAATGCCGCTGCGCTGTATCTTGAGCTTGCGCACCTGTTCAAGGATAATGAAAGAGAACTTGCATACCTTGACCAGGCCGAAAAATTTGCGGCCGGCGATGAAGACATTATTGCGGAAATCAAACTCTCAAGGCTTGCACATTATGCTGTTTACGAGCCAGATGAGACTTTCCGGAAAGAGGCACTTGACGTTTCTGACTATCTGCAACTGCATAAAGACAAAAGGCTGGCGAATGCCCGTTACATTGTCATCAAGAGGCATATAGATGAAGGCAGGACCCAGACTGCCCTTGCCATCGCCAAAAGAATGCTCAATGAGGCAAATGACGGTTATGATTCATACTCCCAGGCTTATGCATATCTGTCCATTGGCCTGATTTATACCTCGTTGGATCAGCATTTCGAGGCGGTGGATGCTTTCGAGGACAGTATCGAGCAGATGGATATTGAGGGAAAAGCATTTCCTGCCATTGACAGAATAAAGGCCGGCCTTGAGTTGCTTGAAGTCCAGTACTCCATAGGCCGTCATCTTGAGTCGATGGAGACCTGCCGCAGGACGGAGGCCCTGATTGAGAAATATATAGAGGACAATGCGCAGGACAACGAATTAAGAATCAACAGCCGCAGTATGTTGCTGTTTATTCAATGTATTTTTGTGCGCAACTATTTGGCCCTTAAAGAATTCGACAATGCGAAAAAGCATCTGGATTTAGCTGCCGGGCATTTGTATCCGTCCATCGGTCTTGATGTTGAGGTTTATAATGAGACCTGTGCGGACTATTACAGGGTGACAGGTGATTACGCCAAGGCTCTCGAGTATGCCGAACATTCTGTAAATGCATACAGGGACAATGGCCTGCTTCCCTATTATCTCGATGCTCTTGCGCTCAAGACGAAGATTCTCGCGGACAAGGGTGACTGGCGCGAAGCTTATACTGTTCTTGATTATATAGGAAAGTCAAGAGATTCACTGGATGCGTCCCGTTTTGCCGCCCGGATGAGCGAGCTGCATACTCTTTACGAGGTTGACAAATTAGAGTTTATGAAAAAGCGCCAGCAGACATTGATCGCTTTCTCATTGATGTGCTGCATATTGCTTTTGGCTGTGGTGGCGGTCTATGTAATATATTCGCATCGTCTGAAACAGAAAAACAGAGTGCTTTACGACCAGATTTCCGCCAACGCAAGAAGGGCCAGCAGTTCTTCCCAGGTTCTCCGCCTCGCTCCGGAAGACAGCCTGTCAAAGGAAATGAGGCTTTTCCGCAAAATAGCCATTCTTATGGAGCAGGAGCATTCGTTTACTGACCCTGCATTTTCCCGGACTTCGCTTGTCAGGCTTACCTGCTCGAATGACAAATATGTGGCGGATGCGATACGCGAAGGGACCGGGCTCACCGTTGCCGCATATATTTCTGAATTGAGACTTGATGATTCTCTTGAGCTGCTTGCTGACGATGAATTCCAATCGTTGGACGAGGTTTCATCGGACTCAGGCTTCGGATCATACTCGTCCTTTTTCAGGGCTTTTCAGAAAAAATTCAGTATGACGCCATCGGAATATAGGAATTATGCCAGGAAAAGGGATAGTATAATATCTTAAATATTAAGTATTTAGATATATGACAACACGTTTTTTGAGATTTGCAAATTGACCTGCATCAAGGATGCCTAAATTTGGTCAGCAAAATCAAACTTATATGAAACGTAACCTTTCCCTATATACGGCGCCGGCGCCGACCGATATGCCTGGTATGCGCCTGTCCATATTCCTGAAGATGCTTCAGCCCTTACAGTGTCGATAGAAACTGTCAAGGCATATAATGTCACTGGAGAACCAGGCATAATATTTTTCAAGGAAGGCAATGTATGGGCAGAAGGCGAGAAAGTTCCATTCCAGGTATATATTCCTCAGGGAAAGACTCTTGCCGGAGTCAAGGCGGAGCAGCCGGACGGTACTGAAATAACTTGCACGATGGACAACACTGACGGATATTTCATTATGCCTGCTTCGGATGTATATGTCAGTGCTTCATTCAGCGAGACGAACCCGGGCGCCACGGCTCATATCTCGGCTTTATATGATGCGGATCAGTACAGGGTGTTCAGCCAGACAAATCCTTATTATCAGAGGATTGATGCGGATGGGTTTGATGTGCCTGCCGGAACGGCGCTGTACATCAGTATTGTTGATGATTATGGTGAGCCTTTCTGGGTGGGAATCAAGATTGGCGACTCTTTTAATGCATACGAGGCGCCACAGGATGAGGACACAGGAGAATATGTATTCAACAGCTCCGTTGTTGCGTCCGGAGATGTCGTGATCCGGGCCGCTTCCACTAAGGACGGCGTTCAGATTCAATAGCTTCATCGCTCTGCAACCAGAGTCTGGCTGCAGAGTTTCACCTCTCCGTTCGAATTACACGGGCGCTCCCCTGATACTCAGGCATCTTGGTGCTCGCTCCTGCCTGTATCAGCATCCGTGAGGACATCAAGGGGCTGAACAGGTGATGCGGAAATCAGGCACGGCGCATCAGTCGCAGAACTGGTGAATCCGTTTCTCAAGCCAGGCTCTAAGGTCGGACCATCTGTAATAAGGACCTGAAACAGGTTTGAGTGCCGGTATCCGTGTCTCTTTCTCGTTGAGAAGCACTTTGACCAAAGTGTTCCTGGAATTTCCGTCCGAATAGAATATGAACTGGATATTGGCAGCCATAGGGATGTAGTCAGACGTCATCCAATATTTGTCAACAGAAGTGAAAGGAAGCCGCTTGTCCATACCGTCCACTCCGACCATTGCGAATAACGGACTTACCACCCAGTCGTGCGTGAATCGTAAATCGGCCGCATACGGTGAATCTGGCTCCAGAGCCCGGTCAGCCTTGAAGATAATGTCTTTCACAAGCTCATCTGCCATTGCGACTCTCTTCTTGCCGAATTCCCTGCTGTCCGCATGGTCACCATAGAAATCATAGCAGTCCAGTTTTGCCAATGTGTACAACTCCTTGTCAGTGAAGAAGCTGTATAAATCTATCTGGCTGTCGAGATCTATACAGTGCTCGATTCCTCCAGCGACATATAGGTCTTTGCAGAAATGATGTCTGTCATCAATGATTTTTCTCAATGCGGACTGGTCGTTGCATATCGCATTGAAAAATCTGTCAGGATTGAACATCTCTTTTTTGAGGGGAGACACTATCTCTCTGCGCTTTTTCTCGATATCACCGATGCCTGTATTTTTCATCAGATATTTTTTTGTCTCATCGTTTGCGGCATAATCGATTGCAATTGCGTTATCGGAACGGACAAGAGATGTGCCGAAATTGGCCATACTGAGAACGCATCTTATCGATGTGCTTGATGCCGCCGTGACTGATTTTCTATTATGAAACACTTCAGGATATCTGTTGTGCATCCTGGATGCGATTTGCTGGTGTTCCATTGCTCCTCTGGATGAGAGTGCTCCGAATTTGTCTCTGCTGGCATCGTAAAGCACTTCGAACTGCCTCCTTAGTTCTTTTCCTCTTTCGTTCAAGAGACCTTGCTTGTCGCATTCTGCCAATGTTCTGGAGATATACTGGAGTTCTTTTTCATTTGTGTTGTATCTGGAGCCGTGGCGTCCTGTATGGCTGATATATACCGGGGAGAAACCTGCCGGTGACGGAGTGTCAGTTATCTCCGGAAAAGTGTAAGGCGTGTGAATTCCGGCTGCGCTGATGGGGCAGTCTGAAATTTTCTTCAATGTGACCTGTGCGACTGCAGGAGATACAAATGCCAGGAAGATTGCGGGAATCGCAGAAAGAACTTTTGCTTTTTTCATACCTGTAAAATTGTTTTGATATTATTCTGTTCAAGCAGGTATGTGTGGCCATTCTCAAATTCTCCACACTCGCAAAGATAGTGATATTTATGAATCCGCAATGCGTTGAGCTGAAATAATTATTATTCTTGTTGATGTTAATATTTTTGTTAAGGAACGGTTAAGGCGGCAGGACGATATTTGAAAAAGTTCAAGCAGGTATTGTATGTTGTCTGGAAAGCATAGAGTCTTTCCGGATTATTTGCTGCATCCGGTTCTGGTTGTGTTCTTGCCCCGGTATTCCGGATTATGCTAATTGAAATATTTTTCATATTTTAGCAGAAAAGAATATTACTTGATGACAAAGTTGAGCCGCACCATATTTTTAGTGTCAATATTCTTCCTTGTCTGGCAAAATGCCTTCTCGTATGAAGAAACTGGTATGCTGTTCCGGTCGCACGAGGTAAGGCCGGACAAACGTACGTCCCTTTCTCTTGCGGAAGCATCAGGAGATGGAATCACTTTTACTAAATCGTGCGACTTGTTTTTTGATGTCAGAATAGATAATGAAAAAGAAAGATTCGGGTACATTTGCCGTGCTGTGATTGATGCGGAGGAAAGTGTTGATGTGATTCTGAGCACTCCTTACAGCGGCCTCCCATACATTGGGGTGGCAACAGGTAAGGCCGAGTTCAAACCTGTGAATTTCAGCGGGAATGCTGATCTTGGGGAATGGCACAATATCAATATCAAGATAACTTCAGAGAAATCGTCAGTGACCGTTGTTGTCAATGGTGAGATTGTATTCACCAAGACATCAAAACAGAGGAATCACAGCGCTTTGTTGTATTGGGGTGCGGTGTCCGAAGGCAAATTCTCAACATCAGATGTCGCTCCAATGTCAGTGAAAAATATCTCGTTGAAGATTGACGGGCGCAGGCCTGTCACCTGGCCGCTGTCTTCTGCTGATGAATTCGAATCGGTCCGTAAGGTGAGAATGACATCAGAGAATCCGGTCTGGCTGTCTGACTTCAACAGACATTGGCAGACGGTAAGGGAGCTGACGTTTGATTCCAAGGTTTTCACTGTCCCGGATCATAAGAACTGTCGGCTTTTCATTATAACCAAGACTAAAATAATCAGATATGACCTGGTCTCCGGAAGATGCGAGGAATGGTCAGCAAGAGATGATTATCTCAAACTTGATTATTGCACTGACAGTTTCTATGCGCTTCCTGATGGCCGGTTGGTTTATGTGGATTTTGAACAGGCTTTGCCTGTCGTAAGTGAATTCCTTCCGGATTCCGGAGTCTGGACCCGCGCCAGTTCCAGAACCAAAGTGTCAAGATATCTCCATTCGAACAATGTGTACAATCCTGTTGATACTTCTTGCGTGCAACTTTTCGGATATGGTTATCATAAATACTCAAACGAAGTGGATGTCCTTGGACTTGTTTCGGGAGAATTTGTCAGAAAAGAGATGGAAATGCCGCCACGCTATCTTGCAGCGACCGGGATTTGCGGGAACAGTATGTATATCTATGGCGGCAAAGGCAATGATAATGGCGCTCAGGAATTAGGAGTCAAGATATATTGTGATCTTCGGATTATGAGTCTGGAGGATTATCATATTGAATACTGCTGGTCATTGCCGGGAGACAACTGTGTCGCCGCCAGCGATTTGGTGGTAAGCGATGACGGGCAATACTTCTGGGCACTGGTTTATAATCCGAATGTGTTTCCGACATCGTTGAGGTTGAGGAGAATTTCAGCTGTGGATGGGTCGTTCGAGAGTTTTGCGGATGAGTTCAGATATGATTTCATTGATGTTGAAAGCGATGCCGGCCTTATGCTGTCAAAGGAGTCAGATGCTTTTTTCGCATATATGTCTTCGAGAGCGGAATCAGACAAGTTTATTGTGAGGATTTTGAGAGTCAACAATCCTGTGCTTCGGTCTGAATGTGATATGATTTCTGGCAAATCTTCATCCGGCTCTGCGATGAAATCGCCTTTTCTTGTTTTCCTGATAATCTGTATGTCAATAGCTGCCATTCTTATTGTTGCAGGAATATATATGTTTTCCAGGAAACGTGAGCCCCAAGAAGACTGTTCGGATGAAGCCTCCCGGGAATCGTGCCCTCAATCTGCTGACAGCAGTGCGATGACTTTGTCGGCCGGAGTATATCTTATAGGCGGGTTCAAAGTCGTCAACAGGAATAACGAGGATATCTCCGGCAGTTTCACTCCTTTGATGAAACAATTGCTCGCTTTGATTGTACTTTATTCAGACAAATCAGGGGGCATATCCAATGTGGAACTGAAAGAAATATTGTGGGATGACAAGTCAAATGAAAGTTTCAGCAACAACAGAGGTGTCAACTTCAAGAAAATCCGGACCTGCCTGGCCGAAGTCGGGAACATTGATCTGGTCAGCAATCACGGTAAGTGGTGCCTGTCGGACAAGGACGGACTTTGTGACTGGTTACGGTTCAGCATATTGTTAGGGACATTCAGGCCGGGCTCTTCGAGCCCTGAGGAAGTCGAGAACTTCCTCCAGTCAGCGGGGAGAGGCCAGCTCCTGCCGGAAATGAGATACGAGTGGCTGGATTCGTTCAAGGCAAAATATACTGAGGACGTAATCAATATCCTGACTGTATTAAGGGATTCTGCAGGTGCATCCCCTGATATGCGTATCAGGATTGCCGATCTTATCCTGACATTTGATTCTTTGGACGAGGACTCTGTCAGTGTCAAATGTAAATCTTACATACAGATGAAACGTCTGGGAAGTGCGCAGAAAGTCTTCACCAATTTCGCCGAGGAGTATAAAGCCGTGATGGGAGAGCCGTTCGCCCTGTCTTTCCAGGACTTCATCCGCAAGAACTGATTTTAAAAGATATTTTCTGCCGTTAATTCCCCGATTAATGGTTTCTGTAATGTGGCTATCTTATATTTGCCGTATTAAAACGTAAAAATATGAGATATCTGTCCATATTCTGCTGCTTTTTCATTTCAGCAACTTGTATTTTCGGTCAGGAAAAGGCTTGTACCTTTATCCAGATCTCCGATCCGCAACTCGGGTTTTACGAGAAAAATCAATCAGTCACCAGAGACAGCGCGAGTCTTGAGGCTGCAGTAGCGGCCATCAACAAACTGAAGCCGGCATTTGTTGTATGCACCGGAGATATGGTCAATGCCGGCGAGAGCAAAAAACAGATTAAAGTGTTCCGCCGGATAATGTCAGGAGTAGACAATGATATTCCAGTCTGGATTGTTCCAGGGAACCACGATCTTGGGAAAGGGGCGACTGACAAGCGGATTGAAAGTTACGTCAGCGAATATGGATATGCCAGATTCTCTTTCCAGTATAGCGGATGCACATTCATCGGAATAAACTCCTGCGTGATTAAAGAAGGAAACTATCATCAGGAAGATGAGCAGTTCAAGTGGCTTACGAAGCAACTGAAGAAAGCATCTTCTTCATCCGCTGTCTATATTTTCACGCATTATCCTTTCTTTACAAAAGAGTTCAATGAGGAGGAAAGCTATTCGAACCAGAATCAGGCGAATAGGGATAAGTATTGGGCGCTGTTCAAAAAATACAATGTAAAGGCGGTCATATCCGGCCATCTCCACAGTACTAAAGATTCCGAATATGAAGGGATTAGAATGTTCACTTGTGGCCCTGTTGGCAGACCGTTGGGGAAAGGCGTTTCAGGTCTTGCAATATGGACCCTGACAGATGGTGGAAAATCTTCCTCTGTGGAATATGTTTCACTTGAGGACCTCGCCGCTATGACAGGTCTCGAATAATAGCTGAAATTTTAACACTAAACTAGTTTGATTCATATGAAAAGTTTGAAACTAATCCGCCTGGCCGCGGCATTGTTTGCCGTGATGGCGTTGGGCTATGGATGCGATGACGACGGTCAGAAGACCTATACAGTGCCATCGTATGTCGTGCTGGAAGATGCCCGGCTTGATGTGTCGACTGGAAGCATCGCTCTTTCAGCTGTTTACAACGGGGATGATACGGGCATTGACAATGTGCGCTTTCTTGTATGGAAACAAGGGCAGGAGACATCACCTGAGTATGTTGACTGCAAGTGGAGCGGAGGTCGGGCAGATGCCGTAATTGCCGGCCTTGAGAAAGATGGCACATATTATTACAATATGGAAATCACCACTGTAGGCGGCAATGTCATCAAATCGTCTGAACCGGCAGTGTTCTCACTTGCGGAACCATCGGATTTCATTCTTAAAACAGCGACAACGAAGACTTCAAAAATCTTGATGATTGAGTATTCCGGCGCTGATGAATATATACAGTCGTCATCTCTGGAAATTGTTGATTCTGAGGGTAATGCTGTGAATGAGGCCCCCGGGGTATCCTGTGTTGACGGAGTTGCGCGCGCTATTTTCTTCCTCGATGAATGGAAGGAAGACCTATATACAGTCAAACTGGTCCTTGGCATTTACGGTGGAGGAATAATCACCAGCCAGGAGTTCAAGTTCTCCTTGCTTCCTTTGCCTGAAAATCTGAAACTATCACCTGTTGAGATGATGGATGGCACGCTTAAGTTCTCGGCTGTGTATGATGGCGAGGACAAGACAGTGGAGAAGGCCACTTTCACATTGTGCGATAAAGCCGGCAATGTTCTCAATGTGCTGGATGGTGTATGCTCGGACAGAACCGCGAGAGCTGAGGTGTCCGGCAAGGATTATGGAAAATATATGGTATCCTGCGTTCTTGATCTGGTGGACGGCTCATCGCTTTCAGATGGACCTCTCGCATTTACATATGCGCGTCCGAGAGCATTTGAGAATATGCTCCTGGAGCCGATTCCGATGAGCGAGGCTGGACTGGTCAAGAGTTCGGCCGACTGCAATGACCCGACCCAGTTCACATATGCCGGATTCCAATGGGAGAGCCAGTACCTCTATGCAAGGACAAGTTCAGGAAAGACAACGCTTTATGTCAGCTCGAAATATAAAGGCTATTTTCAGAATCTGACTCCTTTTGAGAACGGCATCAAGACCCTGTATATAAATCACTCATCAGGCAAGGATACGGATAAGTTCAAGTGCTTTGGAAAGGCCGGTTCAAAGGATGAGTGGACTCAGATGCCGGAAGCTGAGAAGACAGGGAATACATTCGTATATGATCTTTCGGGTGATCATTATTGCTATTTCAGGTTCGAGACCACAACCCAGGAATTGAAAGCCAACAGTTTTTCTCTGGACTATTATACAGAGGCCCCAGAAGAGTATTAACCAGATAGATAACACTTGCGCAATGAAAAGATTATTGATTATAGCATTGAGTGTGATTATGCTGTCAGCAATGGCATCCGCCCAGACAAAGAGTGTAAGCGGAACAATTACTGACGGCAGTGACGGAACTCCAGTGCCAGGAGCTTCTGTCGTGACTGTTGATGCCGGAGGAAAGAATATCACCGGTGTCTCCACAGATATCAACGGAAAGTTCACATTGAACATATCCGGCGATGCAAAAGAATTGTCCATCAGTTTTTTGGGATACAACACGGAGGTCGTGAAAATTGACGGACGTTCAACTTACAATGTGAAGCTATATCCTTCTTCAGAGATGATGGATGCCGTGGTCGTGACCGCTCTTGGTGTGACCAGGGAGGCTAAAAGTCTCAATTATTCTCGTCAGGCGGTGAACACGGCGCTTATGGATGATATGAAAGCTGGTGACCTCGTGGCCGGCCTGTCTGGAAAAATCGCCGGCGTCTCCATCACTCCTTCCGGTGTCAGCAACGGAACGTCCCGAATCGTGATCAGGGGAACCAGTTCATTGACGGAGAACTCTATGCCGGTATTCGTCATTGACGGTATGGTGATAGAGAACCAGCCGGGTGATGAGTCTTTCTCTATAGATGGCGGCAGCGGTACTCTTGATATGGGAAATCCGGCTGCGGACATCAATCCTGACGATATTGAAAGTATTGAGGTGCTGAAAGGCCCTAATGCTGCCGCTCTTTATGGATCCAGAGCCGCGAATGGAGTGGTGCTCGTCACTACAAAAAAGGCGAATGCACAGAATCGTATCAAGGTGTCGTATAATGGGAATATTCAGCTTGAGCGGATCAATCAGTTCCTGGAGTATCAGAATGGATGGGGAACCGGAGAGAATAATTTCAAACTTGAGAACAGCACTTATACACTTCCTCAAGATGGAAGCAGGACCAATGAGACACTTCCAAATTTAAGTGGTTACAATCAGAAGGCCGGAGCCAAGCTCAGAAGCTGGGGCGCTCCGCTTTGGGACCAGCCCATATATGGACACGACGGCTCTCTGACCACACATTCTGCTCATCCGGAGAATGTCAAAGATTTTTATTCGACTGCATACAAATTGTCCAACTCTCTCGTGGTGGAAGGCGGAACGAAGGAAAACAATTACAGGGTGTCGTTTACTAATGTCAACAGCAACAGCGTTGTTCACGGCATCAACAAGTCCGCAAAAAATACAGTGTCGGCAAGGGTCTTCAATACAGCGGCCAAATGGCTCACTTTTGACACGAAAATCACATACTCAAGAGAAGAGGTCAACAACCGTCAGTATATGAACGGTTCCAACAAGAACCCGATATATGCCTTTGTGACACTTCCGCGCGACATCTCCATACCTGTTCTCAAACATTACAAGGATGAAAATGGCTATGAGATGATACCGATAGGTGAGAGGGGATACAATCCGTACTGGAATATCTATGAGAATACTAACAAGGACATCCGTAACCGCGTGACCGCTTCCGAGAATGTGGAATTCAAGATTCTGAAGGAACTGAAGGTGGTGGGCAAAATAGGCCTGGACACATATTCCTGGACAGGAACCGAGTTTGCAAACCTTGGAGCGAGAAGTGATATTGACGGCTCGATGTCGAACTGGACCAACAATTACACAGCGCTCGAATTCTCCGGGCTGGTACAATATGACAAGCGATGGAAATCATTCTCCCTCAATGCCCTGGCTGGAGCAGGATCATACAGGAGGTCTTCTGAAAAGCTGACCCAGTCGGTGAACAGCATACTTGTGGCCGGTTTCAAGAATATTTCCAATTCGGGAGAGTATCCGACAGTTTCCCAACTCCTGACTGAGAAAAGAATCAATTCCGTGTATGCGTCAGCTTCGTTGGGCTTCAAGAACTGGCTGTTTGTGGACGTCACTGCCAGAAATGACTGGTCCAGCACCCTGCCTGTTGACAACTGCTCGTATTTCTATCCGTCGGTGGGAACGTCTTTCGTGTTCAGTGACGCATTCCATATCGACCCGTCCGTTATCTCCTTTGGAAAAATCAGGGCATCCCTGGCTTATGCCGGAGCGGATACAAGCCCTTACCGTACTGGCCAGACTTTCTCATATTCAGGTCTTTATAATGGCCAGCCGCTTCAGAGCATAAGCACGACTTTGAACAATCCTAAACTTAAACCGGAGCGGACACGCTCAGTAGAGACCGGAGCGGAAGTCAAGTTCCTTCACAATAGGCTTGGTGTGGATTTCACCTGGTATCAGTCAGACTCATATGACCTTATTACAAGTGTCTCGCTTTCAACTTCCAGCGGATACAGCAAGCGTTATATGAATACCGGACATATCCGCAACAGGGGCTATGAGATAATCCTTACCGGCAACCCTGTGAGCCGGCCTAATTTCAAGTGGAATATGACTTTGAACTATTCCAAGAACAACTCGCTTGTGAAGAAAGTGTCTGATGAAAGCCCGACTGTGAACATCCTGACATCATCCAATGTCACAATTAACCTGGAGGAAGGACGCCCTTATGGTATTATGCGTGGCCGGGTATGGAAGAGAGATGAGCTTGGCCGCAGACTGGTGAACTCCGACGGGCAGCCTATTGTGTCTGACAATATGCAGGATATGGGATGTGTGGAGCCTAAATGGACAGGAAGTTTCATCAACTCTTTCAACATATTTGGAGTTTCTGTCAATTTCCAGATTGATGCCAAGGTTGGAGGCGTGCTCTATTCGGGAACCTGGAACAGGGCGACTACCGCCGGAGTAGTGGCTGACACATATGCTGGAAGAGAGGATTATTACGTAAGCAGTGTGATTCTCGGAGAGAGCACAAACAAAGCGACAAGAGGTTTCCAGTGGGAGAATGCTTATTTTGAGGATGGAACTAAGTGCGAGATGTATGTAAATCCGAGATACAGATATGGATCCTGGGATGAGAGATGTGTCTTTGATGCTTCCTATGTTAAACTCCGTGAACTGGCGATTGGTTACAGTCTGCCGCGGAAGGTGCTCAAGAATACACCTCTCAGTTCAGTGAAACTTTCTCTCATAGGACGCAATCTTGCGATTCTTTATCAGAACACGCCTAAGGGAATTGATCCGGAGTCCGCAGTATCTTCAGGAAATGCGCAGGGAATTGAGTATGGTGGAATGCCACCGGTATCTACTTTCGGTTTTGACGTTAAAATTGCATTCTGACAGCTATGACAAGGAATATGATTATTAAAGCGTTGACGGCCTGTATGTTGCTGGCTGCATCGTGCACAAAAGATTTTGTGGAGATAAATACCAACCCGAACCAGTTGTCCGAGGTCCGTCCTGAATACTTGTTCAATACAAGTGTTTACCAGACATTGAATGCCTCTTGTGGGGCAATCAAGAAAATCGCTCTCGACAATTACGTTCAGTATAATTATGGGCAGACCAACCAGTTCGGACGTTATGGAGATGTTCCGACTACCAACAGCTCGTATTTCAAGAACTTTTACAACTACGCTCTATTGCCGCTCCACCTTATTGTGGAGAAGGCCGGTAATGACCCTCAATATGCCAACAGAATCAACATCGTCAGAATATGGCAGGCGTATGTGTTCTCTCAGGTAACAGCTATCTGGGGGCCGATACCGATGTCCTGCGCACTGACCGGAGAGACATCCGTTCCGTATGATTCAGAGCCCCAGATATATAAATCCCTTCTTGATGAATTGAAAGAGTGTGCGGCGGCAATTGATCCGGAAGGTGACAGATTCAGCAATGACCCGGTATTCCAGGCCAACGGCAAAAGCGATCTGGAGAAATGGGTGAAATTTGCCAATTCCCTCAGGCTCAGGCTTGCTGTTCGAATCTGCAATGCTGATCCCGTACTTGCTGCGGAACATATCTCCGAGCTTCTTGCTGATGAGGACAAACTTATGACAAGCAATGCTGACAATTGCATTATCAAGTGGGGAGACAATGAGGGCACAAGGAATTATTACTATGATTATTTCATAGTCCAGACCTCGAACAGTGACAAGGCCAATGCTGCAGGTGAGGGATTTTTGATGCATACTGCACCGTATTCCGATCCGAGACTGCCTAAGTTCTTCTCGCCGTGTACTTCGGCCAAGATGCCTGAGGGTTTCCACTGGGCACCTTGGTGGGGAACTCCGAAAACGGATCATGCACCGGTGTCAGGACTGCTTGATTCCGCAAACCCTCACAGTGGCACACCTGCCACATCATACTCCGTGATGCTGGACAGCTATTTTGATATGTCTTATGCCCAGACAATTATGAGCTATGCGGAACTCTGCCTGCTCAAATGCGAGGCTGTATATTTAGGGCTCGCGACAGGCTCGCAGAATGCTGCCAAATATTATTCCGATGGCATCAAAGCTTCAATGGCGCAGTTCGGAGTGACTGACAATGCGGCAATTGAAGAATATCTCAGCACAGACGGAATCGAGTGGGCAACGTGCAGCGACCTTGAACGGACTGAAGAAGGCGAAGCTTATTATATGGATTATCTTGGCCTGAGTTCGGGCGCCATCAAGGATACTGAAGAAGATCCTGTTTACCACCAGATTATTATGCAGCAATATATAGCTATGTTCAATCAGGCGATAGACGCCTGGACATTGATTCGCCGCTCGCAAGTACTTGACCTGCCCCCTCATTACCAGCCGGAGACGGGCTATGGTGCTGTGAACGCAGGATCTGCTGATGTTGAATTTGCCTATATCCCTCAAAGATTTGTCTATCCGTCAACTGAACTCCAGGATAATTCAGAAGAGGTAAACAAGGCAATTGACACTTATCTTGCCGGAGCGGACAAACTCAATACGCGGCTTTGGTGGGCAAAACCGCAGCTTGTGAATAAAAAACTTCAGGAATTAGTTGAAAAATACAAATAATTGTGAAATGATGAATACTGGATATAAATTTCTAAGGCCTATTGTCCTGCTTATGGCAATTGCCGCTCCGCTCTCTTGTGATAAAGATGATTACGGAGCTCCTGATAAAGATAAATATATCTATGATATACCTCAGACCAATCTGGATGCCGATGTCGTGGCCGGAGCTTATTATTCAAATTACAAATCAGCAGTCAATCAGGCCAAAAGTCCCGAGGAACCATTGCTGGGTTATTATAAGACTTCTGACGACGGGGTTATGGATACCCATATATCCTGGGCGGATCAGGCAGCTCTTGATTTCTTCATATTCAATTGGGATGCGTCTGCGGATGACAAGTCATTGATAGATCTCTTCAATTCTTCCAGAACTGAGGAATCAAGAGTCAAATACGTGCTCAGATACAATACAAGCCACCTGAAAGTCACAAATGACGAGCCTTTGCAAAGTGAATCCAAATACAAGCAGATGCTGTCGGAATTCATTGACGAGATTTCGGTGATGATGGCATCAGAGACTTACTATAAACTGCCTGACGGCAGACCGGTTCTGATTATGACACCTGCCAATTTAAGCAGCAGCGCCCTGTTGAGCATAGACTACAGCAAGGTGATACCGTCTCTTAAAGCGGATATGCGGGATTTCTTCGGCCTGGATCTGTATATAATCGGAGAAATGACAACCGGGTGGGTCGCTCCCGTGAATTATGCTGACCATCAGGTGTATTCGTTCGATGCAGTCTCTCTCAGGGACTGGAAAACAAGAAGTTATGATGTATTTTTCGGATATTTCAGTTTTCTTGATATAAATTGGGACAATTGGAAAACGACTCTGGCAAAGCGTGAAGTCGATTTTGTGCCGTGCATATATCCTTCATACAATGACAGGGTCAACACCCCGACGAGTTATTACTACACGTTCAGCGAAGATGGCGACACTGGGGATTTTGTGAACTTCTGCAATGTCGCCAAGAGAAATATCGGAAGCAGGAATATTGTGCTTATGAACAGCTGGAATGACTGGGTATATGGTACAAATCTGGAGCCGTCAACCTTAAAAGAAACAAGATTCCTTGAAGAGACCCGGTCTCAGTTCAAACTTTGACCGGGGAATCTCCCCTCATAAAGCTCTGTAAGATCTATTTCATCATAGGGCACATCGGAAAATGCGGGATAGTACCGCAGGACGATGTGCCTGTTGCTTTTTATTGTGATGATGCCATAGCCGGCGATATTGCTCATCTGATAATAATCCACGCGGGAGGACTCCTCGTTCAGGACATCTCGTCTCCATTGTGCATTCTCCGGGCTGAAATCAGGTCTCCAGTCCACAAGATACTCTCCATATTGTTCCGTTGACAAACTGTATGTGGGTTTTTCCCTGCGATTGAGGTCCGTGACGCTTGTGACCATCACTTGAACAACAGGTCCCCATTCTGTGTTCCTTCTCAAGACAGAGTATCGGTGAAGATGTCCGCACAGAATGATGGCTTTGTTCTGTGCTAT
This sequence comes from Bacteroidales bacterium, assembly GCA_029007435.1. Taxonomy (GTDB): domain Bacteria; phylum Bacteroidota; class Bacteroidia; order Bacteroidales; family UBA932; genus Cryptobacteroides. Next base: position 32,257 of record JAQXHU010000079.1, on the reverse strand, counting down.
TGTTTTCAGCAGCTCATTCCTTTTGGCCTCATCTCTTTTCAGGAAATGCCAGCATCTTTCTGAGACCGGTATGACCGGCTCGTGCAGAATCACGAATTTGTGAGCTGCAAGAGAACTGGAGAGAGCATTTCGGGCGAACTCAACCTGGTCAATTCCGCTGTTGTACGGATCCAGTGCGACAAACAGGCAGTCTCCCGTTTCGTAGCAGTAATTTCCGTTCCGGACCTCACCGTTTATCTGCGAGCTGATGAAAGGAGTATAATATTTTTCAAATGCCTTTCTTGCGTCTTCCCTGAATCCTCCTTCTCCTGTGATGTCGTGATTGCCTTTTACCAGAATCCAGGGAACACTCATTTTAGCCTCGGTAAGTTTGCCGACAATGGCGGCAGCAATAGAATCCGGACTTCCTTCCTTGTTGCCAAGCCCTTCTGATACATCTCCTAACTGGACAATGCCTTTGACAGACGGATCCGCCGCGCGGCGACGAAGAATGGCTATCTGGTCGTCCCAATTTGCTCTGGAAAGCGGTGCATATGTGCCGGTTATCTGCCTGTAATCACTTGGCTTCTCTGAGAGCATCCGGTCAAGGTCATAAAACCGCTCTTCGCAATAATGCATATCTCCCAGCACGATGAAACTGCTCTCGCTGTTTTCACAATGATTCCCTGTCTCCACAAGGGTTGAGAAGCGGTTCCTCAGGTCGCTCCATTTATAATACGGGCCGGAGTAAGGAGTGAGCCCATTAATATATCTTTCCTGTTCGTTGTAAAGTACTTTTACAAGAATGTCATCCTCTTTGCGGCTGCGGTAGAATATAAACTGCAAGTTGCTGCCCATACAAATCATATTGTAGTTCTGCCAGTAGTCGTGGGCTTTGAATGCGGAGAACCCTCCTATCCCGTCGATGCCGATATAGCCGGCGAGGGGCAGCAGATCCGTGTCGTGTCCGAACCGTAAGTCCGCTGCTGTCCTGCTGCGTCCGGTTAAAGCGGAGTCAGCTTTGTCAAGGATGTCCCTCAGTATCGGTATCGCTATTTCAGCGCTTCTTGTGCCGGCTTCTTCTGATATACCGAATGAGTAATAGAACTCGTCATTGAACGGCATCCATAGACTTATCAGCTCGTCTGTTGTGAAATGACTGTAAATCGATGTCCTGTTGACGGTGTTGTGCCCGGTTGCCCCGCTGGTATATACCTCCAGCATAAACTTCTGGGGGTCGCCGATATATTCGAGCGCCTGCCTGATGTCCGTGAAGAGAGAACTTATGAAACGGTCCGGGAGAATGCCTTTCTTCTTCAAATCTCCGCCCAGTTTGCCTGCATCTTTGTAAACATCATCCATATCAACGTGAGGAGCGATATAGTTATGATATTTGTCCCCAGTTGCTATTGAATAATCCAGTCCTGGCGCCTTGTCTTTCAACGACAAGACAAAATTGCCCATGCTGATTATGCAGCGCGGCACTTTGCTTGAGACGCAATTTACTTTTGTCCTGATTCTGTTTCTGAAAACATCCGGGAAGTTGTCATACATCCTTGCTGCAATGCCACGATGCTCCATTGCTCCGCGTCCTGTCAGCATTCCATACAGCCCTCTTGACTGTTCCTCGATTATTTTCAGCGAGTCAAGCAGGCTTTTCCCGTCAGCTGTCAGAATTCCGGCGGAGTCACATTGCATCAATGCGGGCAGGCATCTTCCAAAGTGCCTGTCATTCGAGTGCCATCTGGAACCGTGCCTTCCGTAGTGACTGATATAGAATGGCGTATAACCTTTAGGCGCAGGCGTTTGAGAGCCTTGCCCGTATTCGTAATAATGATAGTTCCCTCCGGCCTTGTCAGGGTTTGACATTATTTCATCCCTGTAAGTCTGCCCCTGAAGACCGAATGATATCAGAATTAAGCTCAGGGATAATATTTGTCGCTTCATAATCAGTTGATTTCAAAAGAAGGAGGCACATTGTCCTTGGACCAGTCTTTATCCGGATGATCTCCCATAACAAACTCCAGAACACCTCCGTCTTTTATTTCATCGTGCAGAAACCAGCACCTGTCAAGATTTTGTCCATTCAATTTGGCTGACTGGATGTATTTGTTTTCAGGAGAATAGTTGTGGCAAAGTATTGTAAACTTTTTTCCGGCGCCGAGATTGACTGAAGCCTCCTTGAACCAAGGCGAACCGATCACATACATAGGCAGTCCCGGTGTCACAGGATAGAATCCCAGCATTGAGAATACCACGAATGCGGACATCCCTCCGCCGTCCTCGTCTCCTGGCAGGCCCATAAGGTCATTTCGGAACCATTGGCCAATCAATGAACGAATACGTTTCTGGGTTTTCCAAGGCGCCCCTGCATAGCAATATAGATACGGTATATGCATAGATGGTTCATTTGCCATTGAGAACTGTCCGACATTGCCGGAATGGTCAGGCAACTGTGCGAAGAAAGAAAACTTGCTCCCACTGATGGGCGTGGAGAATGTCCTGTCAAGCTCAGCTATGAACTTTTCCTTTCCGCCGTAGAGATTAACGAGGTCGGCGATATTGTGCTGGATGTACCATCTGTAAACCCACCCGTTATTCTCATCATATGCGTCTCTCGCCCCCATCCCTCCGGACCGCTCGTAATTGAAAGGCTCGATGAAATTACCGTCTTTGTCTTTGGGGTGGAAAAACAGGGTTGACGGGTTGAACAGGTTCCTGTAATTGAAACTTCCCTGAAGAAACCTCTGCTCATCTTTCTTGTAACCAAGTTCTCGTGCCATTCCTGCAAGGCACCATTCATCGAATGACGTTCCTAATGTGACAGCAACAGGCTGTCTTTTTTCACTTTCGCTTACTTCCGGGAATGTCTCTTTTTCCCCATCATATAAAGCTGGAATAAATCCGTGCTCCCAATAGAAATCAGACAGAGGCCCTTTTTTGCAGCCTGACCAGGGAGCGAGGGTTTTCTCCGTGATGCCGGCTTTGCTGTATTTGTACGCCTTTTCCAGGCTGAATCCATCCAGGCCTTTCCTGTAGGCATCAAGCATAATAGCGACAGAATGATTGCAGTTCATCCTCCGGCTGTCTCCTGTTACTTCCGGGAATGTAGGCATCCAATGCTCAGGAAGCTGTTCCGCCATTCTCAAATATGAGTTAAGCATATCCCGCTCCGCGTCAGAATCAATCAGCACCCTGAGCGGATGGGCGGCGTGGTAAGTGTCCCATACCCAGTCATCAGTATAGAAAGGTGTCTTGTCTTTGTGGACTTTACCATCGAAAGCGCTGAAATATTCATTTCCTTCAGAAATGCATACCATTCTTTCGAACACCCTGTATAATGATGTGTAAAATACAGATTTCGCATTCTCGTCAATGCCGGCCACATCAATTTTGCCAAGACGGTTGTTCCAGATTTCCCTCGCTTTCTCGGCCACGGCGGCCAGATTGTAGCTCTTAATCTCGTTTTCAAGACTTTCCGCCGCTTTTTCGGGACTTATGAAGGACACCCCGTATCGTATGGATATGCTTGAAACATCTTTCCCGAATCCAAGGACAAGATACTCTCCGTCAGCATTCTTCTTAATCTGTGAAGTGACTGGAGACTCCGATATTTCCGCATATATATAAACTGAGGTCCTGTCGTCCAATGTCTGCTTCCCGGAGATGGCCCCATTGATGAAAGATATGTTCCCTGAAGATGAATTGAAGACCAGGAAAGGGCTGTCTTCTTTATTGAAGTCAATCTTGTAAATTCCGGAATGATAAGAAGGCGCATAATTCACGGATACCTCTTCATCTTCGAAATAAGAAGAGTAAAGATATGGTTTTATCTTTTCGTTGTCATATCTGTATTTATATACTGGCTTCGCTTCTGTGCAATCTCCCTGCCCGAAAGACAGATTGAACGCTGACCGTCCTCTGTGGCTGGTAACAATAAGTGGCAGGCCTTTAACCATATCTGACGTATAATCAGCCCTCTCCGGATATATCCTCATCATTCCGTTTGGCAGATGGACTGTAGGATATGTCGGCACGAGCAAGTGGCTGATATTGCCCATATAAGGATTAACATAGTCAACAGGCATCTTCCTGACCGGCATTTCTTCTGTGAGTTCAACTTCTTTGCGGAGGGCTTTGCCGGCCATACCTGCCAGCCATAGATATCTGTCCGGCTCGCACCCTTCATAGGTCAGGAAAGGACTTTCTCCGACAGGAACACGGTTGGCACATTTGAAAATGGCAGTTCCTTCGTCAATCTCATCAAACATAGCGAGATAAAGACATTCTGCGCCAGCCTTTATGGCTCCTGAAACCTGTTTCCAGAAAAATTTTCCACCAAGCCTCGGAATGCTGTTCTGCGGGGCTGCGACGCCACCTTTCAGATTATACCAGCTGAATCCGGGGAATATCACTGGCATATATGTTTTTCCGCGCTCATTGCACCAGGCGAGGTCTTTTACAATAAGATCTTGGAAATTGTCATAAGAGTCGTAATTGAATCTTCCTACAAACCAAGGATGTACAATGTCAACGAGTTCTATGATACTATGAAGCTCCGTATCATTCATCGTGTCCATTTTGAGAGACCGCCAATGGGTAGGCACACCTAAAAGTACTGAACATCCCTGTTCTTTCAGAAACTCGACCACTGTCCGGACATCTTTCAGATTGTATTTGCGATTATCATCAAATCCAGCACCCCATACTGCGACAAGTGGTTTGCCGTTGTGGTGCAGATACGTCTCTGCTTTTGTGATCCTGCGGGTCTTTGCCAATTCTTTCCAGTCATCCATAAGAATCTGAATCTCTTCAGACTTTATGCCTGACAGATCATACATCACACAGATAGCTCTTCCATATGTCAGCGAGGATTCCAGTGCATTCTCAAGGATATCATTGTAATTCCTTTTTCCTTTCTCTGTCCTTAACGATGTAATGAAACGCTGCATAAACACCCCGTCTATGCCGTATTCTTTCATCCATTTGAAATGAAGCATAGATGTGGATTTGTCGTGGGAACTGAAAAGGAACGCCGGCGAGCCGTCATCGTATTTGAAAGGCGTCTTGTACAATTTCTCATACTCGCCAGTTTCAGGCCACAGGTCGATTGTGCACCATCCCGGTCTGAATTCGTGATTCTTTTCGTAGTGCTTCCACCCAAGATCCATTCCGTCACCCTCTGCGTTGAACCAGCCCTGATAGCCGGCGAGGACAAGCCCGTTGACGCTGTTGTAGAGATGTTCCTGTCCTGGAGCTTTTTGTAATCCGCCCAATCCGAGAATAACGGTGCAGAGCAATGAATAAAGAGTTTTCCGTGTCATATTATATGCTTTTTTCGCAAAGCTAACTTGACACTTTTAATATAGTATTAATTGGCATCTTAACGGCATCAACAACGCCGTGTAACTTGTCAATTATGTTCACAATCCCAGCCTGGAGACAGTCTTTGAGCCCTATTGAATCTGGCGGGTCAGGGAGATGAAGTCCTCGACGCCGAGCCGTTCCGGGCGCAGTTCGAATACCGGGGATGCTGTGAATTCCGCAATCCTGTCCGCATCCCAGCCCTCTCTGGACGCCTTTGCCGCAACCAATGGCTTCAATGAGTTCCGCAATGTCTTTCGCCGCTGGCCGAAAGATGTCTTGACAATGTTTTTGAACATTGCCTCATCACATCCCAAAGAAGTCCTCGAATTCCTTTTCAGCCGGATGACGGCGGACTGCACTTTCGGTGGCGGGGCGAATGCTCCCGAGCCCACAGTGAACAGATACTCAATGTCATACCAGGCCTGGAGCAATACGGAAAGTATGCCGTATGTCTTGCTGCCCGGTTTCTCGGCGATGCGCTCGGCCACCTCTTTCTGAATCATACATACCACCTGCGGAATCCGCTCCTTGAAATCGAGTATCCGGAAGAAAATCTGGGAGGAGATATTGTAGGGGAAATTGCCTATCACATTGAAACTCTCCGGGAACAGAGAATCCAGGCCGAGTTTCAGGAAATCCCCGTAAATCACCTTCCCGGCTGCCGATGGAAAATGGCGGGTGAGATAGTCAACGGACTCATTGTCAATCTCAATCATTCTCAAATCAACTTCAGGTCGGGCCAGAAGGTATTGAGACAGGACACCCATACCCGGTCCTATCTCCAGCACACTTGACTTCATTTCTTCCGGCAGCTCCAGCGCCGCCACTATTGACCTGGCGATACTCTGGTCAGTCAGAAAATGCTGCCCGAGAGCCTTTTTTGCCCGTACTTCCATATATTCTTGCTTGTTGAGGGTTTCAAAGATAGCAAAAATTATCCAAGTTAACGGGAAATTGCTAAATTTGCGTGTTTGTTCAGGAAATAATTTATTTACGATATTATGTTCAACACATTTTACAGAACTGACACCTGCGGAGAGCTCCGCATCTCCGATGTGGGCAAAAAGGTGATTCTGTCAGGCTGGGTGCAGAAATCCAGGAAACTCGGCGGAATGACCTTCATCGATCTCCGTGACCGTTATGGAATCACCCAGCTCGTTGTTGAGGCGGACGCTCCGGAGGAGCTTGTGAATACAGCCAATTCCCTTGGCCGTGAATTCGTTATCCAGGTTGAGGGAGAAGTGGTGGAGCGCCAGAGCAAGAATCCGAAAATGGACACCGGTGACATTGAGATAAGACTCAGCTCAATCAATGTCCTCAATGCTTCAGTCACACCGCCTTTCACTATCGAAGACGAGAGCGACGGAGGAGAGGATATCCGTGCCAGGTACAGGTATCTCGACCTGAGGAGAAATCCTTTGAAGAACGCCCTGACGCTTCGTCACAAGATAGCTCACGAAGTGCGCAACTTTCTTGACAGCAAAGGGTTTATGGAGATTGAGACCCCATATCTCATCAAATCCACTCCGGAGGGAGCGAGGGACTTCGTCGTGCCTTCCAGGATGAATCCGGGAGAGTTCTACGCATTGCCCCAGTCTCCCCAGACATTCAAGCAGCTGCTTATGGTGGCCGGTTATGACAGGTATTTCCAGATTGTGCGCTGCTTCCGTGACGAGGACCTCCGCGCTGACCGCCAGCCTGAGTTCACCCAGATTGACTGTGAGATGTCATTCGTGGAGCAGGAGGACGTGCTCGGAACCTTTGAGGAAATGATGCGCGACCTGTTCAAGAATGTGCTTGGAGTGGATGTCCCAAATCCGCTTCCTCGAATGAAATGGGCTGACGCAATGGACAAGTATGGCAGCGACAAGCCTGATGTACGTTTCGGGATGACAATACACGACATCACATCCCTTGCCCAGGGGTATGGATTCTCAGTGTTTGACTCAGTGGAATATGTTGGCGCCATTGCCGTAAGCGGCGCGGCGGACTATACCCGCAAGCAGATTGACGAGCTCACAGAATGGGTGAAACGCCCTCAGGTGGGTGCCAAAGGCCTCGTTTACATCAAGTACAATGCGGACGGCACTCTCAAGTCTTCGGTTGACAAATTCTTCACGCCAGACCAGGTAAAGGCTATGGCGGAAGCATCCGGAGCTGTTGCCGGTGACCTTGTCCTGGTGATGTGCGGCCCGAGAAGAAAAGCCCAGAATATGCTCGGCGTCCTCCGTATCGAGCTGGGCAACCGTCTCGGACTCAGGGATCCGAAGGTGTTCGCCCCGCTGTGGGTTGTGGACTTCCCGCTGCTTGAATGGGATGACGAGACACAGCGTTTCTATGCAATGCACCATCCGTTCACGGCGCCGAAGCCCGAACATCTTGACCTGTTCTACAGCGACAGGAAAGAAGACCTTGAGAAAGTGTGCGCCAACGCCTACGACTTCGTCCTCAACGGCACGGAACTCGGCGGTGGCTCAATACGAATTCACGAGGCCGCTATGCAGGAGAGAATGTTCGAAGTCCTCGGAATCAGCAAGGAGGAGGCCGCCTACAAGTTCGGCTTCATTATCAATGCGTTCAAGTTCGGCGCTCCGCCACACGGAGGACTTGCTTTCGGCTTTGACCGTGTCTGCGCCCTGTTCGGAGGATGCGACTCCATCAGGGATTATATCGCATTCCCTAAGAACAACAAGGGCCGCGACGTGATGATTGATTCTCCTTCGCAGATTGACCAGGCCCAGCTTGATGAACTGAATATTGATGTCAGGAAAATAGAGGAGTAGCTGCTCCGGACACCTGGAATATGGTCGAAAACGCCATTGGATGCTCAATAGGATTGCTCCGGTGGCGTTTTTAATATCTGTTGTCTGATTATTCGGAAAAATTTCCTAATATTGTGAAATTGGAACAAAAGAATTGATTATGGCAAAGAAATCGACAATCTTGACGAACTGGCCCAAGTACTTGCTCCAATGGGGAGTGCTTGCGGCCCTGGTGCTTTTCCTCACGGGAGTGATTTCCGGGGACGAGCCTGCCAATCCTGAGGCCCATTGCCCTATGGGCGGACTTCAGGCCCTTGTCACTTATCTCGTAAATGGCTCATTGCCTTGCAGTATGACCACAATGCAGATAATGATGGGAATTGTCCTTGCCGCTGCAGTCGTGCTTTTCAGCAAACTTTTCTGCGGCTATGTCTGCCCTCTCGGCACAGTCCAGGACCTGCTTGCAAAACTTCGCAGGACAATTGGAATCAAAGGAATTGAAATCCAGAACGGCTCCGTCGCCGATGTGCTTCTGAGAATCGTCAAGTATGTGATTCTTTTCTGGGTCTTCTATATGACGGCCACTGCGAGTGAGCTGTTCTGCAAGAATCTTGATCCGTATTACGCTGTCGCCACAGGTTTCAAAGGCGAGATAACCCTTTGGATGTCCATCATAACGGTCCTCATTGTGATTGTTTGCGGATTCCTGATGAAATCATTCTGGTGCAAATATTTATGCCCTCTCGGCGCAATCTCGAACTCGCTCAAGTTCTGGGTATGGATTGTAGTTTTGTTCGCATTGTATTATGTGCTCGGACTCATCGGGGTCAATATCCCTTGGTGGGTTCTGCTCGGATTGTTCAGCCTTGCCGGATATCTGCTTGAGATATTATGCGGCCGTCCGCGCTTCCAGGTTGTACATATAATGAAAAACAGCGAGAAGTGCATCCATTGCGGACATTGCACGACGGCCTGTCCTTTCGGCATCGACGTGGCAAGGGCTCAAGGCGGTCCCCTGAGAGCGGTGGATTGTACATTGTGCGGCGAGTGTACCGCATCCTGCCCTACAAAAGCCGTTTACACAGGCATTTGCAAGAAGCAGAAGCCAAGCTGTTTTATGAAAGTGCTGCCTGCGTTGCTGGCGGTGGTTTTAGTGGCTTTGGGAATACATTTCGGCAACAAGGTCGAACTTCCGACCATCAATGTGACCTGGGGCGTAGAGGAAACTCTGAAGGACGGCACTGTGAATCAGCTTGTTGACCCGTCAACGCTCAAGACGATGGAGATGGAGAATCTCCGCTCCGTGAAGTGCTACGGCAGCTCTATGGCTTTCAAGGCGAAACTCGAAAAAATCCCTGGTGTCCACGGAGTCAAGACATTTGTGGCCCATCACAGGGTCGTGATAACTTATGACCCGGCAGTGACGACTCCGGAAAAGATTCAGGAAAGCGTTTTCACTCCATCCAAATTCAGGGTCAATACTCCTGATGTGCAGACAGTTGACAGTGTCAAGGTGGTGACAATACGCACCGAGAATATGTACGACAAACTCGACCTGAATTATCTCGGCCTGCAGATGAGGCTGACAGACAAGAAGATATATGGGCTGGAGTCGGAGTTCGCCTGTCCGCTTGTCGTTAGGGTGTATATGGACCCGTCGGAGAACCTGGACAAAGACTGGTTCAAGCAGGTTGTCAACAAGAAAGAGCTTGAGATGCCTGTCCACGGGGGCGGAACGAAGCTTACCCCGGTGAACTACAAGTTTGTAGCGCTTGAGAATGGCGAGAGCTATATGCCAACAGAGAAGTTCATCCGCAGATTCTTCACGCCGTTCAAGGCGCAGTTCAAGAAACGCCTGGACGAGTTCGCCGGCAGTCCGCAGTTCGTATATGAAATTCCGGATGCCAACTACGAGAAGCCTATCGTGTTGAGAAATATGCCGTTCCTGTCCAATCACCTTTCACGTCACGATGGCATTATCGGCATTTACACCAATCTGGACAAGAACCTCACGCCGGCCATAATGATACGTTTCGCCTCTCCGATGACTGCCGAAAAAATCTGGGAGCTTATCAATATGGAGAAATGGACTATCACTTACAAGGCTGACGATGTCCGTGAGGAAGACGCCAGGTTCAAGTTCAGTGTCCAGGGCAATGTGGTTCCGTTTGAAGGCTCTGCGCTTGAGTACGATTTGTCAAATGAATAGAAATGCGTAACTACTTATCCGCCATATTGTTGTTTTCTGTCTTCTCCATTCTCCCCGCATCGGCGGATGAGGGAATGTGGCTGATTCAGGATATCAACTCCGCTCTTGAAAAGAAAATGCAGGAGCGGGGATTGAGGCTGTCTGCCGGAGAGATTTACAATGCGGACGCTCCAGGCAGCACGGTTTCTGATGCGGTTGTATCGCTCGGCTTCTACTGCACGGGAAGCATCATCTCCGATGAAGGCCTGATGATAACAAACCATCATTGCGCATACAGTGATATCTTTTCGATGAGTACCCCGGAACATAATTATCTGGAAGAAGGTTACTGGGCCGCACTCCGGGAAGATGAGAAACCGATTCCGGACAAAGAGGTGTTCTTCCTGAAACGGGTTATTGATGTCACCGCTGAGACTGAGGTCCTGAAAGAGGAACTCAAGTCGGAAGGCAAGCCTTTCGGAATGCGCAAGCTCAGTTATGTGCTGGAGAAGAAATATTCAGAGGATACCGGACTGGAGGCCTTCCTCAGCTCGATGTGGAGCGGGGAGAAGTACTATATTGCTCTTTATCAGATATATACTGATCTGCGCCTCGTGGCTGCCCCTCCTGTCAGTGTAGCGGCTTTCGGAGGCGATGTGGACAACTGGGAATGGCCCCAGCAGAAATGCGATTTTGCAATGTACCGCATTTATACCGCTCCTGACGGCTCGCCTGCAGATTATTCCCCGGAGAATGTCCCTCTCCGCCCGGTACGCAAACTTGAGATCTCGCTTGAAGGCTACAAGCCTGGCGATTTCACGATGGTCATCGGATATCCCGGCCGGACAAACCGCTATTCTTCCTCAATGGAGACCGACTATGAGGAAAGGGTGGCGTTGCCGATAGCCAACAAGCTGCGTATCAGACAGATGGCTATAATGAAGAAGTGGATGGACTCCGATCCTGACATCTGGCTCAAATATTCGGACATTTATTTCGGGCTGAGCAATGTCGGGGAAATGCAGGAAGGCGAGGAGGCCTGCCTGAAGCGTTTCGGGGCAATACGTTCCAAGGCCGCTGAAGAGGCTGAACTCCAGGCGTGGATAGAGGCGTCTCCCGGCAGGAAAGCGAAGTGGGGGGACCTGCTCAGCGACCTCCGGGAAAGATATAAAGCCTCTGAGAATGTGGAGATTAACAAAGCATATTACCGCGAGACAATGTTCCGCGGAACCATCATAAGCCGCACGATAATGCGGATGAACTCCACGAGGTCTGGCTACGATGCGATGAAAAAGCATCTTGAACGGGGGCTGAAGGAGACTGATCCCCGGGTTGAGAAAGAATTGCTCCGCTATGCAGTGGAACAATATTTCAGCAATGTCGAACCGTCATTTTTCGGGCCTTACCAGAAAGAGTTGCTGGAGCGTTTCGGCAATGATTTCGACTCAATGGTCGATTATGTATGGGAGGGCAGCTACGTCACCTCTCCGGAGAATGCGGCCAAGTTCACGGAAGAAAGCCAGTTCGAGGAGGACCGGCTGCGCAAGTTGCTGACGGATGTGGGCATTCTTGCGTTCAACAAGTCGGAAAACAATCAGGAGCACCGCTCCAAAATCCTTGAGCTTCAGAAGGAATATACCTATGCATTGTACGAGATGAGGGCTGAACATCGCATTCCGCAGTATCCGGATGCCAACTCCACGATGAGAATATCGTATGGCACGGTGGGCACTCTCTCGCCCCGTGACGGAGTGGATTGCTCCTGGCAGAGCTCCAGCGCCGGAATTGAGGAGAAATACTGCCCGTCCAACCGGGACTACAGACCTTCGGACAAGTTTATGGACCTGATTCATAACAGAGCTTGGGGAAGATGGTGCGGAAAGTGCGGAAAGATGCCTGTCAATTTCTTGACCGACAATGATATAACTGGCGGGAACTCTGGAAGTCCTGTGCTTGATGCTGAAGGCCGCCTGATTGGTCTTGCCTTTGACGGGAACAAGGAGTCTCTTGCAAGCGACCTGTATTACACCCCTGATTACAATAAATGTGTCTGTGTGGATATCCGCTACATTCTCTGGACTCTTGACCGTTATGCCGGTATGCACCGCATCGTTGAGGAATTGGGATTATAGAAATTGCGTATGAAAAGAGAACAGAAAATATACCGGGTGACAATCCTTGGCGGCATCGTGAATGTGATTCTTCTTGCATTCAAGTTCATTGCAGGTGTCCTTGGCAATTCGGCTGCGATGATTGCGGATGCCGTGCACTCGCTGAGTGATTTCCTGACTGACCTTGTGGTCCTTGTTTTCGTCAGGATCAGCACGAAGCCGGCGGACGAGGATCACGATTACGGCCACGGAAAATATGAGACTTTGGCGACGACTGCCATCGGGCTGGCATTGGCCGGAGTGGGATTTATGATTGGCTACGACGGCATTGCCAAGATTCTGACGGTCATTCGGGGAGGAAGTCTCCAGAGCCCGGGTGCAATCGCCCTTGCTGCGGCGTTGGTGAGCATCGCACTGAAAGAATTTGTATATAGAATCACTCACAAAGTCGCCAAAGAGGTGGATTCAAGCGCTGTGGAAGCCAATGCCTGGCATCACAGGAGCGATGCGTTGTCATCGGTCGGCACGGCTGTGGGTATCGGCGGAGCTATCCTGCTTGGAGACAAATGGACAGTGCTTGACCCTGTGGCGGCTGTGGTTGTCAGCGTGTTCATCATTATCACTGCCGCGAAGCTCCTTGGGGAATCGCTTGGTGAACTTCTGGAGAAAAGTCTGCCGGCAGAAACGGAGGCGAGGATCAGGGAGATTACTCTTGCCGAGGACGAGGTCAGCGATATACATAATCTCCGGACAAGGAAACTCGGCAACAAGATAGCCATTGAGATGCATATCAGGTTCCCTGGTGAGTCCACTCTTGAGGAGGCGCACGCTCATTCCGCTCATATTGAACAGCGGCTCCGCGAGGAGTTCGGCCAGGGTACTTACATTATGCTTCATCTCGAACCGGTGAAGAAGAAGTGATATTTCGCCACGAATTTTTGCTATTGTTGAAAATTCGTTTTATATTTGCAATCCTATTTGGCGGATCGGTATCATACTTGCCGCCGGAAAACGGTTCCGGAGAGGTGGGTGAGTGGCTGAAACCAACGGTTTGCTAAACCGTCATACGCAAATACGCGTATCACGAGTTCGAATCTCGTCCTCTCCGCATCATCACGAAGCTCAGCGCAAAGCGCTGGGCTTCAATGTTATCAGGCCGTGCAAGCTTGCTTGCGGATGTCCTGATAACATTGAAGCCAAGGCGGCGCCAGCCGCAGCTTCGGGATGATGCAAGGGCCCCTCCGGCAAGGAGAAGAGAAAAAGGCCGCGCAGCGGACTTCATCTCGTCCGGGCACAAAAAGCATACGCCCGCCGCTATGCTGGCGACGGGCGCAAAGTCTTCAATGCCTGACTATTTCTTCTTGCTGGACGGGCCGTAGGTGTAGGTGACAGTATATTTGGTGCCATACTTGCTCTCGCAGATTTCTTTCAGGATTCTGCCGTCTTCTGAGATGTCATACGAGAAAGTATATTCATTGGAATATATGCTGGACTCTCCCTTGTCGTTGGTTCTTGTTTCTGTAAATATCATATTATCAGGGAGATATTCCGAACCTATGCCAAGCAGTCCCGCAAATCCCAGGAAACTCGTCGCAAAATAGTAACCTCCGGTAGGCAAACAAGGCATAAACGTAGCATAAGTCCACATCTTGTACTTGTTGGATTTTCGTGGATTGATATATGAATATAAATACGAACCCATTACAGCCCTGTCTTCAGCATAGTATAATGAAGTTATATTATTGATTCCGTCGTCTTTCCACCGATACCTCATTGACTTGTCATAATTATTTTCCATAGCCAAACAAGTATTGAAATAAGAACGGTTTTTCATACCATGCCCAACATCTGCAAAGCCTGACGAGTTCAGACTGAGTTTTGAATCTTCAGACTTGAACACCCCTTCCGCAGAATCATAAGTATATGCAAGCTTACCGTTGCTGAACTTGATACACTGGTCGTTTTCGTCATATTCGAAAGTATAACGTTGCCCGTCATCCACGCTGACTTCCGTCAGTACATACCCGGCATCGGCCAAAGGTTTCAAAATGCTTTCCGGGCGTTCAGTCACCTTGTTGTCACCCCCCCCTGTGTTTTCAGGAGCGTCGTCCTTGCTGCAGGCTGCCATTGCGCTGATTGCCAATGCGATGGCTGCAAATTTTGTCAATGTTTTCATTTTCAATATTGTTTTGAATAATACTTATTTTTCATTTGTCTTCATGCAACATTCTTTGCCATCCAGGGCAGTGCCCCAGCCCTGCCGGCGTCCGGTCGAAACTGACAATGGCAAAGTTAGCCTCCGGCGCAATGCGGAGTTATGAATATTGTGACAAAAACTATGAGAAAAATGACTTTTTGTCCACGGAAAGGCCTGCCCTGGTGGACGAAACTGCTGATGAAGTCATTTTGTCCACCGAGATACCGGTTTTGGTGGACGAACCTGCTGCGCAGTTGTCCCACAGATCAGCGACGATTGGTGGACAAAACAGGCGAGGACTGTGCATAGAATGAAAAAGATGGGTGATTCTAAAAACTTAGAAAACACCCACCTGTAGTGCCCAAAGCCGGGCTCGAACCGGCACGTCTTTTTAAGGACATTGGATTTTGAGTCCAACGCGTCTACCAATTCCGCCATTCGGGCATTTCTCCGGATGGCTTCCCGTATCAACGGCCTGCCAACGGAATGGAATCAGAGTTGCAAATATATTATAATTAGCTTGAAATAGCAAGATTTTTCCGTAAGTTTGTATCTGGAATAAAAATGAAGGATGTGTAAAATGTCTGAAATAGAGAAAGATAAAAGGCCGTTGTGCGTAATCCGCGCGGGCCGGAAAGTCGAAGATGCGGTGACCTGGCTGTCAGCCTGTCCGTCAGTTTACATTGTCGCAGACCGCAACACCGCCCCATTTGCAGAAAGAGTTGAGCGGGTCCTGGAACCGTTCTCAAATTGCAGGGGCACAATGCTGATTGATGCCACGGAACAGAACAAGACAATCACCACAGTTCTCGGAATTTGCGGCTGGCTGATGGACAAACTTGCCGACCGGAAAGCTATGCTGTTTGCAATAGGCGGTGGCATCACGACCGATATGGCCGGTTTCGCTGCGTCAATATACAAAAGAGGGATTCGCTTTGCTTATATGCCCACCACTTTTCTTGCCCAGGTGGATGCTGCCATAGGTGGGAAAAACGGCGTCAACCTGGACGACTTCAAGAATATCCTTGGAGTCATAAGACAGCCTGAATTCACTTTCGAGTGTTCGGAAGTGCTTGCTACATTGCCGTATAGGGATTTTATCTCAGGCGCGGCTGAATTGGTGAAGACATTCATCATTGACAATACCTCCGAAAATTACGGGAAAGCGGTCTCTATACTTGCCTCCATAAGAAAATCGAATGACCATCAGGCTGCTATGTTGTCCCATATGGCAGAATTGCAGGATCTTGTAAACGCTGCCGCATTGGTCAAGGCCGGGGTGGTGGAACGTGACGAGTTTGAGAACGGGGAACGCCGCAAACTCAATCTTGGCCACACATTCGCACACGCCATCGAGTGGGAGGCAAGAAAACGGGGTGACGACATAACCCACGGCGAGGCCGTTGCGATGGGAATGATCCTTGCCGCCAGGCTCTCTGAAGGACTTTATGGAAACAAAGGACTAGAAAACAGCCTTTCGGAAGATTTCCAGGCCGCCGGGCTTCCGGCCAAATGCCCATATTCCCTTGAGGACCTCTCCTCCGCTATGTACAATGACAAGAAAGCCGAAGGCTCTCTCGTGCATTTCGTCCTCATTTCCTCAATCGGTGATGTGCGTGTGGAAGACCTGACTGTCAATCAGATGCTCGGATATATGAAACAATGACACTTGCAAATATGGCCAATATTCCAATCAAATCTGTCCTGGGAGCGGCTGCCGTAATCGCCGCCGCCCAGTCCTGTGGCAAAATGCCTGAGAAACCGAATGTGATAGTGATTCTTGCGGACGACCTGGGCTACGGGGATTTGTCCTGCTATGGAGCCGAGCGGGTCAGCACTCCAAATGTTGACGCCCTTGCCTCCGCCGGAATCCGTTTCACCAATGCTCATTGCTGCTCCTCCACGAGCACGCCTTCAAGGTATGCCCTGCTTACGGGCTCTTACCCTTTCCGCAGGACTGGCACGGATATCGCCGCTGGAAATGCGGGAATGATAATCCGGCCGGAGCAATATACACTGGCCGATGTGTTCCACGATGCGGGATATGCTACCGGAGCTTTCGGCAAATGGCATCTCGGTCTCGGAAGCGAGACGGCAATGCAGGACTGGAACGGAGAACTGGATATGACTCCGAAAGATCTTGGCTTTGACTATCATTATATTATGGCTGCGACAGCAGACCGTGTCCCTTGCGTGTTCATCGAAAACGGGAAAGTGGACAACTGGGATCCTGATGCCCCGATAGAGGTCAGGTATGACAAACCATTTGAAGGAGAACCGCTTGCCTCCACCAATCCGGAACTTCTTACGAAACTTGTCCACAGCCACGGGCACGATATGACAGTCGTGAACGGAATAGGCAGAATCGGTTATATGAAAGGCGGCGGAAAAGCCCTCTGGAAAGATGAGAACATAGCTGACTCGATTACCGTGCATGCTGTAGATTTTATAAAGAGCCACAAGGGTTCCCCGTTCTTTATGTATATATGCACCAATGATATACACGTTCCTCGCTATCCTCACGACAGATTCCGCGGCAAAAGCCCAATGGGCCTCAGGGGTGAGGCTGTCCTTCAGTTTGACTGGACAGTCGGCCAGGTGATGGCAGCTCTCCGTGAACAGGGCCTGGACAAGAACACCATAGTGATTCTCACTTCCGACAACGGACCGGTGCTTGATGACGGCTATCAGGACAAGGCGATGGAACTCTGTGGAGACCACAGGCCGGGAGGACCTTTCAGAGGTGGAAAATACAGTGCTTTCGAGGCCGGCAACACAGTCCCGTTCATCGTGTATCTGCCTGAGGGGATGAAACATAAGAGCACCAGCAATGCTCTTGTCTCACAAATAGATTTCGTTGCTTCGATGGCGGCATTGACCGGAGTGGAGGTGCCTGACGGTATGGCGTCCGATTCAAGAGACAGCCACCTCACCTGGCTTGGAAAGAACGAAACCGACAGGGATTTTGTGGTGTCAATGGCTCTGAACCGTTCTCTTGAGATCCGGGATGCCGAATGGAAATATATCGAACCTTCGAAGGGAACGAAGTTCTTCAGGCTCACTTCCATAGAGTCAGGGTACTCCCTTGATCCCCAGCTTTATCATCTGACGGAAGATTCCGGCGAGCAGGGCAATGTCGCCGCTGAATATCCTGAGAAGGTTGAGGAAATGAAGAACAGGCTTGAGGAAGTGCGGATTGCCAACTTTTAGTGCTATATTTGCAAATTAAGCCAAAAGTTTGACAATGATTTGCACATCGATACAGAACAGGAAACTTGATGAGATATTCGAACTGCTGGATTCCGGGCGCATTGAAATGGCCGAAATCCGCATTGACAGGTGTCCGTTGACGCAGGACGAGGTGGAGGAACTCTTTTCCTCTTCCGATGTCCCGTTGGTGGCCACTTGCCGCATTTCAGAAGTGCGGGCCTCGTTGGCGGGGACGGAGACTGATGAGAGGAAGCTTGACACCAAGGCGTCCCAGAAAGCCGAATCGATGCTGATAACAGCCATACATGCGGGTGCCGCTTATGCTGATCTGGAAATCGAGGCGCCTCCGATGATGTCCAAAAGAATACGCAGGGAGACTCGTGAATGTGGAACCGTGCTCGTGAGGTCGTATCACGATTTTGCCGGTACAGATTCGGTGGAAGCCCTCAAGGCGTTGACAGAGAAATGCTTCGCCCTTGGAGCGGATATCGCCAAGATTGTCACGACAGCCGGAAACGCAGAAGATGCATCGAGAACCCTTTCCCTTTATGACCATTTCGAGCCGGGAAAACTCATTGCCTTTTCAATGGGGGAAACTGGAAAACGCAGCCGGACAGAATGTCTTGCCAAGGGCGCTCCGTATACGTATGCCGCTTTGACAGAGGAGGATGCGGCTGCTCCTGGTCAGATGTCGACAGATTCCGTCCGCGAATATGTGTATGGGGGAAGACATTTCCTTGGATATCCGGATTTGGTTCCGGTACAGATGCCTGCGTCGAAGAGTTTCGCCCAGAGAGCTATCGTGGCCGCTGCCCTTGCTGACGGTGTCACGGTACTTCGCGGCTATTCACCTTGCGGGGACAACGAATCAGCCATTTCCGTGGCCAGGGCGCTCGGCGCAGAGGTTACTGTCGGGCTCGCTTATGATTCCGGCAATGTCGCCAAGGATGGCTCTGCATTGACAATCAAAGGAATCGGGGCGGGAGAAGGCTCGCTGTCAATAGATTCCCTGCACACAGGGGAGTCTGGCTTGTTGACCAGGATGATGATACCTCTGATGTCTGTTCTCGGGAACGGAAATGTCCGTATCACTGGAGAGAAAACATTGACCAACAGGCCTTTGAAAGGGGCTGAGGAAATAATGTCGGCCTTTGGGGTAAGGTTGGTCCAGGCTGGGGAGCGTGCCGGCAAACATCCGGGACCGACTAAGGAGCAAAACCATCCGGCAGAGGTTTTCGTTCCGCTTGACGTACGTGGCAGACTTCGGGCAGGACACGCCGGGATTTCCGGAGCGGGCGGCTCGCAGATTGTCTCCGGACTACTGATGGCTCTTCCGCTTCTTCAGGAAGATACGGTCATAGAGCTGACAAATCCGAAAAGCATACCGTATCTCTTTATCACAATGGATGTTATGAAAGCATTCGGAGTGAAGGTATGGTGCGATATGGAGGGTGGGGAAGACTTCGCCGAATCGAAAGACTGGAATGACTGCACAGGTATCACTTTCCATATCAAAGGCGGACAGTCTTACAAGCCTGCGAAAATGGACATAGAGGGTGACTGGAGTTCTGCCGCGAATTTCATGGTGGCCGGGGCGGTGTTCGGGCGTGTTGAACTTACTGGTTTGGATACCAAGTCTTTGCAGGCTGATTTATCGGTAATGGATATCCTTATGGAGACCGGAGCAAGCCTTTCCCAAATGGGCGATGACGACTCCAAGGGGACTGTGCACGTGCAGAGAGCGCCTCTCACGGCCTTCGATGTGGATGCGGGCAACTGCCCGGACCTGTTCCCGATAATATCGGTGCTTGCGGCGTTTTGCCAGGGCACGAGCCGGATAGCCGGAGTCGGAAGACTGGCGAACAAAGAAAGCGACAGGGGACGGGCGGTACTTGATATGCTCACAGCGATGGGAGTGAACGCAAAAATATCAGGCGACAGGCTGATAGTGGAAGGCCATTCTCTGCAGCAGCGTCTTTTGACAGGCAATCTGCTCAGAGGAGGCAAATTCACTTCTCACCACGACCATCGTATGGTGATGGCTTTGCGTGTGGCGGAACTCGGAGCTGACAGTCCTATTGAAATAGATGATACAGAGTGCGTTGCGAAGTCATTCCCGACGTTCTCCGAATTGTTCGGCAGATTAAATTGACAGCTTATGGATTCTTTCGGAAGAAAATTCAGGGTCTCCATCTTCGGAGAGTCCCACGGAGAGGCGATTGGCGTTGTATTGGACGGCGTCCAGCCGGGCATCCCTCTCTGCGTTGATGATTTCACAGCGGACATTCTCCGCAGAAAGAGCGGTCCGAAAGGTACTACTCCCCGTATCGAGGCTGATGTTCCGGAACTTTTGAGCGGTGTTTACAACGGCTTCACCACAGGCGCGCCGCTGGCCATCATTTTCAGGAACCGGAATACCAAGTCCGGTGACTACAAGCTGTTCAACGATATACCGAGGCCCGGCCACGCTGACTATACCGCCAGCATCAAGTGGATGGACTTCAACGACCCGCGCGGAGGAGGACATTTTTCCGGGAGGCTCACTCTTCCTATAGTGGCCGCCGGAGTCGTGGCCAAGAAAATGTGTGTCTGCGGCATAACGGCCAGGCTTATTGAAGTCGGCGGGGTGTCCCGTGAGGATGCTCTTGAATCTTTGACTGAGGCAGACTTGAATGGAGTTGAGCCGGACAGCCTTCCGCCGTCCGCAATATGGAAAGATGTCATCGGCGAAGCTATAAAAGAGCGTGATTCCATTGGCGGAGTGGTCGAATGTGTCACCACTTCAGTGCCTGCCGGCCTTGGCGAGCCGTTCTTCGATTCGGTGGAGTCCCTTCTGGCCCACGCCATTTTCTCAATTCCCGGAGTCAGGGGAATAGAATTTGGAGACGGATTCAGGGCTGCCAAAATGAAGGGTTCGGAGCACAACGACCCGTTTGACACGGTGGACAGCCGTCACGGTGATATGAACCTGCATCTCAGTGTCCATCCGTCCCGTAACGGGGCCGGTGGAGTGAATGGTGGAATCACCAATGGCAATCCTATAGTTTTCCGGGTGGCGTTCAAGCCGACGTCCAGCATCAGCAAGCCGCAGAAGACTTTCAATTTCGCGACTGGACAGATGGCGGAACTTGAGATTCCCGGCAGGCACGATGCCTGTTTCGCGCTGCGCACACCGCCGGTGGTGGAGGCAATGACAGCCATAGTGCTGGCTGATTTGATGAAACGTATTTGAAATTATGGATATCAACGGAGAAAAGGAACTGCTCAGGGATATCACCCGCAAAGAATATAAAGAGGGATTTGTGACCGATGTCGAACAGGACTTCATACCGAAGGGCCTGAACGAGGATATAGTGAGAATGATCTCCGGACGGAAAGGGGAGCCTCAATGGCTTCTGGATTTCCGCCTTGACGCATTCCGCAAATGGCAGGGGATGAAAGCTCCGGAATGGGCTCATCTGGATATGCCTAATATTGATTATCAGGATATTATATATTATGCGGCGCCCAAAAAGGATACCGGCAGGCCTAAAGAAATTGACCCGAAGTTAGCGGAGACATTCGACAAACTCGGCATTCCTATAAAAGAGAGGGACGTGCTTGCAGGAGTCGCTGCGGTCGATGCTGTCTTCGATTCGGTCTCCGTGGCTACCACATTCCGTAAAGAATTGGCGGACAGGGGAATAATCTTCTGCTCGTTCAGCGAGGCAGTCAAAGAGCATCCTGACCTTGTACGGAAATATCTGGCCACTGTGGTTCCTTCCGGAGACAATTATTTCGCCGCATTGAACTCGGCCGTTTTCAGCGACGGTTCGTTCTGCTATATCCCGAAAGGCGTAAGATGCCCGATGGAGCTCTCCAGCTATTTCAGAATCAATGCGAAGGGTACAGGCCAGTTCGAGCGCACGCTTATTGTGGCGGACGAGGGCTCGTATGTGAGCTATATGGAAGGGTGCACCGCTCCGATGAGGGACGAGAACCAGCTTCACGCGGCGGTGGTCGAAATTGTGGCGCTGAAAGATGCCGATGTCAAATACAGCACGGTCCAGAACTGGTATCCGGGCGATGCCCAGGGACGAGGCGGAATTCTTAACCTCGTGACCAAGAGGGGGATATGTTATGAAGGGGCTCATCTTTCCTGGACTCAGGTGGAGACGGGCTCGGCCATCACCTGGAAATATCCGAGCACCATTCTTAAAGGTGACAATTCTTCATCCGAGTTCTATTCCGTGGCTGTCACCAACAATTACCAGCAGGCGGACACGGGCACGAAAATGGTCCACGTCGGACGGAATACCCGCAGCCGGATTGTCAGCAAAGGCATTTCCGCAGGGCACAGCCAGAACAGTTACCGGGGTCTGGTGAGAATGCTTCCGGGCGCTTCCGGCGCAAGGAATTTCTCCCAGTGCGACAGCCTTCTCATCGGGTCACAATGCGGAGCGCACACTTTCCCGGTCGTGCGCAGCGACAATGCCACAGCCATTGTGGAGCACGAGGCTACCACATCCAAAATCAGTGACGACCAGCTGTTCTACTGCAACCAGAGGGGAATCGGTCCGGAGGATGCTGTCGGCCTGATTGTCAACGGATATGCTCGCGAAGTGCTCAGCAAACTGCCGATGGAGTTCGCGGTAGAGGCCCAGAAACTGCTTCAGGTTTCTCTCGAAGGCTCTGTGGGTTAATATAATGATATATGGACTGGATTAATTATACTTTGTTCACAATCGGCGGGGACACGCCGGTGCTTCTAATAGACCTGCTCACCTCCATAGCCGGCCTGACCTGCGTCTTCCTTGCGGGCCGGAACAGCAAATACAATTTCTGGGTGGGCTATGTTTACTCGCTCTTGCTCCTCCTGATGTTCTGGAACAAGAACCTTTACGCAAATTTGATTCTGCAGCCTATATCGTTGGGCATCAATGTATTGGGGCATTACCGCTGGACTCATCCGAAAGCCGGGGAGGCAAGTTCGGATGACAGCTCAGCGCTGAAAGTGACAATGCTGGACTGGAAAGGCAGGGTGTTCGCGATAGCTGCGATTTTCCTTTTGGCCGGAGTCTGGGGATGGATAATCAGCCTGATTGGAAATGCTGTCTTTCCGGGGAAATTTCCGTCTGATCCGGTTCCGTATCTTGATGCCTGTGTGACAATCCTGATTTTGGTTGCGCAACTGCTGTCGGCTCTGAAGAAGTGGGACTGCTGGATAGCCTGGCTGCTGGTCAATATTTCACAGTTGATACTGCATATATCTGTCGGACACGTCTTTATGCCGATAGTCTGCTCCCTGTATCTCATCAACGGAGTCTGGTCTCTCATTACCTGGTCCCGCCTTTACAGGAAGAATGCATAGCCGATGTTTGATTGGTTTTGCAAAATATAAAAATATGAGATTCGTTTTTGAATATGCGGTAGCCGCTCTCCTCTCGTTAACCTTGTTTTCTTGTGCTAATGGCAATAAGGAGTATGATGTTCTTATTGTCGGCGGAGGTGCAAGCGGCGTTACTGCGGGTGTCCAGGCAAGTTCTATGGGTATGGATGTCCTTATCATTGAGGAACTTCCCTGGCTGGGTGGTATGCTGACATCCGCGGGTGTGAGTGCGACGGACGGCTGCTACAACCTTGCAGGAGGCATATGGGGTGAATTCAAAAGCAGGCTTGCGGACTATTATGGCGGGCTCGATTCCCTTAAGACCGGCTGGGTCAGCAATGTCCAGTTCGAGCCGTCGGTCGGCAACAGGATATTCCACGAGATGTGCGCTGAACAGGAGACACTCACAATATGGAAAGAGACTTCTGTCAAAGAAATCACCAGAACTGCCGACGGGGAATGGAAGATTATCGCTGAGCAGAATGGCAAATCCTTGACTGTCAATGCGAAAATACTGATTGACGCCACGGAGCTCGGGGATGTCGCCAAGGCCTGCGGGGTGAAATATGATATCGGAATGGAAAACCGTTCGGTGACAGGAGAGCCGATAGCTCCGGAACAGGCGAACAACATTGTCCAGGACCTGACCTATGTGGCGATACTCAAAGACTATGGAAGAGATGTGACGATGGACAGGCCTGCCGGCTACGACTCCACCCTGTTCGCCTGTTGCTGTGACAACCCGATGTGTATCAATCCAAAAGAACCGGACCGTGTCTGGCCCCGGGAGAAGATGATAACTTATGGCAAGCTTCCGAACGGAAAATATATGATCAACTGGCCTATAGAGGGCAATGATTATTATGTCAATCTGATAGAAATGACCCCCGGGGAGCGCACTGAAGCTCTCAAGAAGGCGAAGCAGTTCACTCTCTGCTTTGTTTATTTCCTTCAGCACCAGCTTGGTATGAACAATCTTGGGCTTGCTGACGACGAATATCCTACCGAAGACCTTCTGCCGTTCATTCCATATCACAGGGAGAGCCGGAGAATCCACGGCAAGGTAAGATTCAATTTCAATCATATCTCCAGGCCGTATGACTATACCCTTTACAGAACGAATATCGCTGTCGGGGATTATCCTATTGACCATCATCATACCCGTTACATTGGGGAAGAACAATTGCCGAACCTTTATTTCTGGCCGGTTCCGTCATTCGGACTGCCATTGGGCGCACTTGTTCCGCAGGATATTGAGGATCTTATAGTTGCGGAGAAATCGATATCAGTGTCCAATATAGCAAACGGCTCGACAAGGCTTCAGCCGGTTGTCCTCCAGATAGGCCAGGCGGCAGGTGCTCTTGCTGCAGAAGCGGTGAAAAAGAACATTCATCCGTCAGAAGTCAGTATCAGGAGCGTGCAGAATGACCTTTTGGAAGCCGGATGCTATCTCCAGCCATACATAGACGTTCCTGCCACCAGCCCTGTCTTCAAGGCATATCAGAGGATTGGCTCGACGGGCATCCTCAAAGGGGAGGGCAAAAATGTCGGATGGTCCAATATCACCGACTTGCATTCCGAAGCCCTTATGGACTGGGCCGATGTGAAGGATCTGTATGATTATTACGGAATTGAACCGGTCCGCATTGGCGAGGGAAATCTCACTGCGGATGACCTGCGCGCCATTGTTTCTTCTATCTCCGCCGATGCGTCAGAATCCTGGAAGGCTGCTCTTGATTCCGCCGGACTGTCAGGTCTCTCGCCAGAAACCGCTGTCACCCGCGGCCAGTACGCTGTCCTTATCGACGCCCTTCTCGACCCGTTCAATTCTTTCGATGTCGATTTCCAGGGCAATCTTGTCAGATAGAACCGATATTTGTGCTATCTTTGTATGATTGAAATATATTATACTAGTTATGGCGAATGATATATTGCTGCAGATCAGCGGACTTCACGCATCTGTCGGGGACAGGGAGATATTGAAGGGAATAGACCTGACAATACGTAAGGGAGAGATTCACGCTGTGATGGGGCCGAACGGAGCCGGCAAGAGTACGCTGTCTTCCGTACTGACAGGCAAGCCTTTATATACAGTTACAGAGGGGACTGTCACATTTATGGGGCAGGACTTGCTCGCAATGACCCCTGAGGAGAGAGCTTGGGCCGGCATCTTTATGTCGTTCCAGTACCCTGTCGAGATCCCGGGTGTGACGATAACGAATTTTATGAAGACCGCCATCAATGCCAAACGCAAGGCTCAGGGTGAAGAACCGATGAAAGCCGGTGATTTCCTGAAGCTTATGAAAGAGAAGATGGCGTTTGTCCAGATGCGTCCTGAATTTGCGAAGAGGGAAGTCAATGTGGGATTCTCCGGCGGCGAGAAGAAAAGGAACGAGATTTTCCAGATGGCGATGCTCGATCCGGTGCTGGCAATTCTCGATGAGACGGACAGCGGACTTGATGTGGACGCTCTCCGTATTGTCGCTGAAGGTGTCAGGTCACTCCATACTCCGGAGAAGTCTGCAGTTGTCATCACCCACTACAAGCGCCTGCTTGACTACATAGTGCCGGATATCGTGCACGTCCTGAAAGACGGCCGCATTGTCGAGACTGCCGGCAGGGAGCTTGTTGACAGGATTGAGGAAAAGGGTTACGACATATTCTGATGAGATGAGACAGTTGGACAGCGAAATACTTTCCCGGCTTGACCCGTCTCCTGAAGTGGATGCCGGACATTATGTGGAACGCCCTGTTCCGCATAATGGTGATACGCTTGAAATATCAGAAGGACAAACGTTTACGGAAACATATATTATTGGTCCGGATTCATTGGAGGATGGGCTTCCGTTTTCCAACATTGTGGCCGAGGCCGGTTCCAGGGCGGAGATTGTCATTCTCGTGCTGCCTGGAGTGAGCGTGGATGTGAATGTCGCAGTGGATATCGTGGGACGCGGGGCTGAAGTCAGGGTCAGCGGATTGTATGTCTGCGGAGGGGAGGACAAAGTCTCTATCCGTACGGACATCCGTCACCGTGTTCCGGAATGTGTTTCTTATCAGTTGTTCAACGGAATCGCCGCAGGCTCGTCGAAAGCGGATTTCTTCGGCAGGATAGTGGTGGCTCCGGATGCCCAGAAGACCGAGGCCTATCAGACAAACCACAATCTAGTCGTGTCGGAGAATGCCCGCGCCGAGACCAGGCCGCAGCTTGAGATTTATGCCGATGATGTCAAATGCTCGCACGGCGCCACGGTCGGGCAGCTCAATGAGGATGAGCAGTTCTATATGCGCTCAAGAGGTATTCCGGAGAAGGAAGCCCGTGTGCTCCAGATGATTTCGTTCATAGCCCCGGTCCTTTCCGGGATTACTGATGCTGACCTTCACGATACCCTCTCCGCCAAAGTGGAGGAGGCGGTGCGATCCTTGTAAGATTATTGTTAATATACTGTATATGAATAATATAGCTAAAATCGGGCTCAAAGTGGCCCAGTTTCTCGCATTGCCGCTCATAATCTCCTGCTCCGAGAATAAACAAGCGGCGGAATTCACAGTGCTCCAATGGAATATCTGGCAGGAAGGCACTGTCATCCCGGGAGGATATGAAGCCATCGTGGACGAGATTGTACGTCTCAAACCGGATTTCGTTACTTTCAGCGAGGTCCGCAACTACAACGGAACCCGTTTCTGCGACAGGATCACGGAGTCTCTAAGGGAGAAAGGTGAGACCTACTATTCGTTCTTGAGCTATGATTCCGGGCTGCTCAGCCGTTATCCCATAACTGATTCATTGACTGTCTTTCCGCTGAATGATGACCACGGAAGCGTTTACCGTATGACAAGCACGGTGAAAGGCCGGGAGATAGCTGTATATACCGCGCATCTGGATTATCTTAACTGCGCATATTACAATGTTTACGGCTATCACGGTTCCACCTGGGAGGAGATTCCTTATCCGGAGACGGTCGGGGAAGTGCTTGCAGTCAATGATTCTTCGCTGCGGGACGACGCGGTGCGCAATTTCATCGAATGTGCCCGGAAGGATATAGAGGCCGGCCGGTTCGTCATTTTGGGAGGCGATTTGAACGAGCCTTCGCACCTTGACTGGACCAGGGAGACAAAGGACATATACGGCCACCGCGGAATGATTATACCGTGGACTGTGACAACTCTTCTGGACAATGCCGGTTTCGTTGACACCTACAGGGCAGTTTATCCAGATCCGGTGACGCATCCTGGCTTCACAATTCCGGCGGATACCCCGCTTGCGACTATGGGACAGCTTGCCTGGGCTCCGAAAAGTGATGAACGTGAAAGGATTGACTACATTTTCTATTATCCTGACCCTTCCCTGAAACTTGTGGATGCCGTCATATTCGGACCGGACGGCAGCATCGTTGAGTCAAGGCGCGAGAAAGAGACCTCAGAGGACCCGTTCCTGCTACCTGCCGGCGTATGGCCTTCTGACCACAAGGGACTTTTGGTGACTTTCAGGGTTGAGTAGAGGGCTTTTCTCCTGTGTACATACGGCACACTCCGAGTGTGAATGCTTTGTGGGTGACATTGATGAACCCGCATTCTTTCAATGTGCCTGTGAATTCTTTCTTCCCGGGAAAATTCAGGACTGACGCCGGAAGGTATTTGTATGCGGCCTTGTCACCGGACACTTTCCCGCCTATAACTGGCAGAATATTAAGGAAATACAGATTGAATAGCCAGCGGAAGAAAGCGTTTGACGGCACGGAGAGTTCCAGAATAATGAGCCGTCCGCCAGGTTTGAGCACCCGCAGGATTTCTTTCAGGCCTTTTCCCCTGTTCTCGAAATTCCTGACTCCGAATGCGACTGTCACCCTGTCAAAGCAATCACCGCTGAAACGCAGATTTTCGCAATCGCCTGTTTCACAGGAGATAATGTCATTCAGACCCTCTGCGTCCAATTTCTTCCGCATCACCTCAAGCATCCCTTCAGACAGGTCAACTCCGGTGACGTGGCCTGTGAGTTCACGTGAACCTCCGGCTACGTTTCTTCTGAGCATTTCCCTGGCGATTGCGATAGAAAAATCGCCTGTCCCGCAGGCTATGTCCAGGATTTCCATAGGTCTGCCCGCCTCCGCATTGAAAATCCGCTTCAGCGCCCGCCTGCGCCAGGTCTTGTCAATGTCCAGAGACATAATGTGGTTCAGTCTGTCGTAGTCGGTCGCGATTCCGTCAAACATCTCGCGGATTTTCTCTTTGCGTGGCATAGGTCTTTAATTGTTTGATATACTGATGATTCTGAGCACTTGGAATGTGCCGTCATATTCTTTTCCGAATTCTGAAGCCGTGCTGTCAACCTCTTTCAGTTCCAGTTCGGCCCCGGCTGACCATTCGGACATCCCGGATTCGTTGTATTTTATCTGGAGATATCCGGATTTGTCAATAATCCAGTATGTTCTTTCCTCTCCTTCAGGGCGGAACAGGCGGACCTCCGGGCCGAAAGTCACTGTGCCTTTCATTATTGTCCCGGGATTTGCGGAGAATCCGCAGTCCTCGATGGATTTTCGATATCCTAGGCGCAGGGTGCCTTTCATAAGGACGAGACTGTCGGCGGTCACTTTGACAATGGCGAGGGTGTCGGAGAATTCGGAAGTGACTCCGTTTCCGATGCTTTTTCCGTTGAGAATGAGGTTGTTCCTGTCAAGTTTCCAGCTGTCGTACAGCAATGTGGACGTGTTGACAGCTCTTGCGGCGCCACCCTCAACCAGCTCCATCCCCTGGACAATGGACATTCCCGGAACCGGCTGTACCCAGATACCGGTGAGTTCTTTTTCCTGAAATTCAGTTCTGCAGGATATGCAGGCGGCAATTAATGCCGCTCCTGAAATTGTTCTGATAAATGTTGAAGTTCTCATAATAATATAGTTTAGTTATGGTCATTATCTGCTGAGTCTGACAAATATGCTGAGAGGCAGTGCTTTGCCGGTTCTGTCCTTCAGTGCGAGCTCTCCGGATTCAAGCCTGGTGCTGTCGCCTGGAACAAGGCCTCCGGCTGGGACGGCATTATCCTCGCCGAGCCCGAAGGCTTCCCTGACGACAGTTTCGCCGAGCAGCGGGGAGAACCCGTTGGAATACAGGTTCAGCACCATAAAGCTGTCTTTCGGAGCAAGTATCGAGCTGACGCATTTCATCATATCGAAGAGGCATTCGTCCAGCTTCCATTTCTCCCCGTCAGGACCGTGTCCGTAAGCCGGAGGGTCAAGTATGATGCCTTGATAGGTATTTCCCCTGCGGGCTTCTCTGCGGGCGAATTTCATAGCGTCTTCCACAACCCAACGGATGCCGTCAAGATGGCTGTTCTCCATATTTCCGCGGGCCCAGGTCACTACCTGCCTGACCGAGTCAAGATGTGTCACGTCAGCGCCCGCTGCCTTGGCCGCAAGAGAGGCGGCTCCGGTATATGCGAAGAGATTCAGTACTTTGGGCTTCTGGACTCCGTCAGGCGTATTGTTGACGAGTCTGGAGGTCTCCCGGTAGATGTATTCCCAGTTGGAAGCCTGCTCCGGGAAAACGCCGACGTGTTTGAATGAGGTGAGACCGAGGCGCAATGAGAAATTGAGCCCTTTCTGCGCCCCGTTGTATTTTATATACCATTGGTCATCAGAGTGTTTGAGCCTCTCCCAGGTGCCGCTGTCCTCTTTCCCTGCTTTACCGAATCCGGCGCCGGGACGGAAACGGGTATGAGCCGCACGTTCCCATTGCTCTGTGGTCAATGTTTTGTTCCACAATGCTTTGGGCTCAGGACGGATTATGTAATAGTTGCCGAATCTTTCCAGTTTCTCGCCTTCGCCGGAATCTACCAGCTCGTAATCTTTCCAGAATGTTCCGGGATATTCAATGGTCATACCGCTATGTTGTTTTATAATTTGCAAGTTGCTGATAACTGTATTTCAATCGCGACGTGTCTGTTTTCTGCCAAAGGCCTGCGTTATTGACATAGTAGGAACTCTAAATAGCCGAAACCCGTGAGCAGGGCCAGGACGAACGTGGACATTACCAGCATAGGCAGCATCGGGTCCAGAGTGCTTCCGGAACGGGTCCATACGCCGCGGAGATGTACAATGTACAGCGGCAATGTTATGAATCCGAGATAATGCCACGGATCCTGGAAACGCAGAAGGTTGAATGCAATCAGGCATAGCCATCCACCTGCAACAAGCACCGTATGATATATCTTCGCGCGTCTCTCCCCGATGCGCAGAGGCACTGTCATTCTCAGTCCCTCGTCAGATTTCATATCACGTATATTGTTGACATTCAATACTCCAACGCTGAACAATCCTATGGAGCAGGCCGGAAGAACCATTATCCAGGTCGGAAGAGCCCTCGCTGCGACGAAGTAAGAGCCAAGCACGGAGACAATCCCGAAAAATATGAAAACCGAGATGTCTCCCAATCCCCTGTAACCGTATGGATTGCGTCCAAGGGTGTATTTTATCGCCCCGCTTATCGCTGCTGCTCCGAGCATCATCAGGCAGATGGGCTCAAGGTCCAGCAGTGTCCCGAAGGAAGCCCTGATCATAAGCAGCCCGCTTGCTATGCAGCAGACGACCATAACTCCGATGAACCATTTCATCTCCCTGACTGTCAGCCCGCCTTCTCCGAGCGAATACATCGGGCCTGAGCGTCCTTCGCCGTCCACTCCGCTGAGGGTGTCTCCGAGTTCATTGCAGATGTTGCACAGAATCTGGAGGCATACAGTGGTGAGCAGAATCAGCAGTATCACCGGCCAGCTTACACGATAATCCGAAGCGGCCAGCATTATTCCAAGCACCACGCCGGCGAGGGAAAGAGGCAATGTCCTCAATCTCATTGAATTGATATAAAAAGATATTTTATTCATTGTCATTGTATTTTCTAGGGAAAAGGACCTGGAGGAAAATCGAAGTGTAATGTGCGATGGCGAATACTATGCTCCGGCTCCGGCAGTCATACAGGAACTGCTCTTTAGGAGGCCTGCCCTTGGGTCCTCTTAAACTTGCAATCCTTTCTGACAGAGGATACTGCCTGTTCTTCCATTTCGGCACGCCAGGATTGCGGTCGCATCTGCAAAGCACGCCGGGAGCGACCACACAGACAATATTCAGCCGGCCTGCGCGCACACCGTAATCGTAGTCTCCGAAGCTGTGCTGGTAATGCTCGTCCAGATTTCCGACAAGTCTGAAAACATAGTGGGGAATAAGCACAAGATTTCCGTTGAAGGTCTGGCAGGTGACAGGAAGCGTGGTGTCCGGTTCGACTATTTTTCCGTACTTGGTCCGTCCACCGTAGCTGAGTTTCCCATCCGCCGACTCAGCAGTTCCGACCACTATCGCCCTGTGTCTCAGGAAAGAAGATGTCTCCATAAGGCAGGCTATAGCGCCTTCATACAGCACTGTGTCGTCATTGATCCACAGATAGAAATCAGGATCGTCTTCGCTTGCCTTTTCCCAGGCGAGCCGCATTCCCTGGTTCCAGAACAGCCCTCCGCTGCCCCTTATTACCACAGTCTGCGGGAATGTCTCTTTTACAGCCTCGGAGGTTCCGTCAGTGCTTCCGTCATCGACCATATAGACCTTGAAGGCGTATTCGCCCTCGGCTTTCATCGCATCAATCTGCTGGTAGCAGACTTTCAGGCACTCCAGAGTCTTTATCCTCCGGTTATGCACAGTCAGGAGTATGGCGGCTTTCTGCTGCATAATGTCGGCTTTATTAAGAGTCGAGTTTGAGCACGGCCATAAATGCGCTCTGCGGAACCTGCACGGTGCCTATCTGTCTCATCCTCTTCTTTCCTTCTTTCTGCTTCTCAAGCAGTTTCCTCTTTCGTGTCACGTCTCCTCCGTAACATTTGGCTGTCACGTCCTTGCGAACCTGGCGGACTGTCTCCCTGGCTATGATTTTGGCGCCGATGGCGGCCTGTATGGCGATGTCGAACTGCTGTCTCGGGATCAGGTCTTTCAGCTTGAGGCAGATTTTTCTTCCGAAATCGTATGCGTGGTCCTCGTGGATGAGTGATGACAGCGCGTCGGCCGGATCTCCGTTGAGGAGGATGTCCAGTTTCACAAG
>JAQXHU010000078.1 GCA_029007435.1 Bacteroidales bacterium | reverse complement strand
TTTGGAGGACATTTTGGAGTTTCTTGATGGAGTTTCGACTTGCCCACCGGCAAAGTAAGCACAACATAATCCGGCTGAAGTTCCTCAGTAAGGACAGGAGTTGCCCATCCGAGTCCATTCCATCCGGACAATATTTTATTCACCCCGCATATCGCATCTGCGCCACATTTTTATGTTTTTTAAATCTTTTTCCGGAGGAAAGGTGGTCGAATTGGGCAGAACTTGACGATATTGCGGAAAAACTTGACGTTATGATATGTGAACTGTTCGTGGCCCTGGCGATAGCCGTGTCGGGGCAGACTGTCAGGGACACCTCCGGCATTGTGGCGGTGTTCTGGAATCTTGAGAATTTCTTTGATTATGAGGATGGCGGGGGAGGGGATTCCGACAGGGAATTCTCGCCTGGGGGAACGAAACATTGGACAGCTTCCAAATTCTACAGGAAATGCGATGCTGTTGCCAAATCGCTCCTGTGGATGGAGGACGCATATGGCAGAATACCGGACGTTCTGGGTGTGGCCGAAGTCGAGAACCGTTCCGTCCCCGAAAGAATGCTCAGGAACACATTGTTGAGGAAATACGGCTATTCCGTCCTGCACCGCGAGTCTCCTGACCATCGCGGCATAGATGTGGCCCTGCTCTACAGGAAGTCCACCTTCCGCTGCATTGCATCAGGAATAAGAAGGCTTGACTCAATGGCCACCAGAGACATCCTGTTCGCCGACCTTGCAGTGCGGAAGACCGGGGAGCGTATCGCATTCGCAGTCAACCATTTCCCGTCAAAATACGGAGGCCCGTCCACTGCAGGAAGGCGGATTGCCGCCTCTGTGGCCCTGCGTGATCTCTGCGACTCCATCATCAGTTCCGGGACATCTTCCGTAGTGGCTATGGGGGATTTCAACGATGTTCCTTCGTCATCGGCTTTCAACCCGCTCAAGCCATTGATGCTCAATCTGTCAGAGCCTTTTGAAAATGCCGGGGAGGGGACCATAAGATTCAACGGCAAGTGGGATATGATAGATATGTTCTGGGTGTCACCTGCCTTGTATGGAAGGGCGGAAATGGATATTGTGAGACTGCCGTTCCTGATGGTCTGGGACAATGTCCATCCTGGTTTCAAACCGCTGCGCACGTATTCCGGTCCCCGTTATCTTGGCGGCGTCAGCGACCATTGCCCAGTCCTTCTGCGCCTGCGGTGAGGACTTGCTGAATTGTGATATTAGTTGTAACTTAGTGAACTCGACTTAAAACATAAGATTATGGGAAATAATGACAGCCTTCAAAGAGGGAGGCTCCTTTCCATCGATGCTGTAAGAGGCTTCGATATGATGTTCATTATGGGACTCAGCGGAATCATCTTCGCAATATGCTCGCTGTTCCCTGGCGGCGGAGACAGCTGGCTGGCGCGCCAGATGTCCCACGTGCAGTGGGACGGATTCAGACATCACGACACGATTTTCGCTCTGTTCCTGTTCATTTCCGGAATGACGCTTCCGTTCTCCATCGCGAAGAAAAAATCCGCCGGAAAGTCAAATGCGCATATCACAATTGATATTGTCCGGAGAGGACTGACATTGTTCCTTCTCGGTCTTGTTTACGGAGGCCTTTTCGACCTTCATCTTTCCACATTGCGCCTGCCGAGTGTTCTCGGGCGTATCGGCCTTGCGTGGATGATGGCCGCACTGCTCTTCCTTTATACCGGAAAGAGAACGCAGTGGGCCACGGCAGCCGGCATCCTCGTGGGCTATTTCGTCCTGCTCAGGTGTTGCATAGCTCCTGACGCGCCGGCCGGGGCGGGGCATTTCTCCCTTGAGGGGAATATTGTTTCTTACATAGACAGACTGCTGATTCCCAATCATTTGCTGAAACCGGGAGTGTATGATCCGGAGGGAATCCTGAGCACCTTCCCGGCTGTTGTCACCGCATTGCTCGGTATGTTCACAGGACGGTATGTCAAGGAATCATCCGACAGCGGCAACAAGAAGACATTGAAAATGCTGTGTGCGGCAGTTGCAATGGCGGTTATAGCTGTTGTTTGGAATCATTGGTTCCCGGTCAACAAGAAACTGTGGACCAGCACTTTCGTGCTTGCGGCAGGAGCCTGGTCGGTGGGGATCTTCGCATTGTTCTACTATCTGATTGACGTGAGAGGATGGCGGAAAGGAGTGCTGTTTTTCCAGGTGGTCGGAATGAATTCCATCACTATCTATATGTTCCAGAGGATTGTGAATGTGACCGGGATATCGAAGTTTTTCCTTGGCGGGGCTGCCGGATTGCTGCCTGAAGCCTGGGGCTCTCTTCTTATCCAGCTCGGATATTTCGCAATCTGCTGGCTGTTCCTGTATTTTCTGTATAAGAAGAATTGTTTTTTGAAAGTATGATAGATCTTCCGGAATAGCCGGACAATCAGAAAACAGAAAAGGATGTATTCCCTGATAACCGGTGGAATACATCCTTTTCAATTATAGCTGTTCCGTCGCCGGAAATGCTGTCTTAGAGTTTGCGGGCTCCGTCGCTGATGACTACATCGTAAATCTTAGGAGCGTGTCCGAATTTCTCGGTGAATTTCTCGATGGCCGTATTCAC
>JAQXHU010000077.1 GCA_029007435.1 Bacteroidales bacterium | reverse complement strand
GACCTGGTTCGAGCCTGATGACGAGCGTACCTGTGAGGAAGATGAGCCGCTTCTCACCTGGCTGGAAGAAGAACCGCCCCTTATCTGTGATGAAGATGAGCTGCTCCTGACTTGCCCGGATGAGCTGCCGCTTCTTACCTGTGTAGATGAGCTGCCGGATGAGCGTCGAACTGAAGACGATGAGGAACTGCCGCGGGTCTGGGCATCCATATATTCTGGAACAGCGAGCATTGACAAAGCCGCAAGCGCTGCAAGCGCCAAATTTCTGAACCGTCTCATAACCATAAAGTTTTAGATTCATTTATAAAGGTGATACTTCTTCGAAAGTGCCTTGAAGCCCGCTGCATCACCGCGCCAGCGTTCAACAATATCCGACACCTCCAAATTCTTTGAGAAGTTCTTTCTTACATAATCCGTACCACATACTTTATCGAACATTCCGATACGGGACTGGGAGACGACGAACGGGTTATGCTCCGGATAGAGACGATCAACCGCCTGCATCACGTAAAACTGCGTGAGCGAGATTTCAGCCGCCTCATAATCAGTGAAATAGAACTGAACTCCATTCACCAGTTTTCCCTGGCTGCTGCCGGACGTAGGCTTGTAATGAATCGTTCTGAAAACAGTTCCCGGAAGATTGTAGCTGTCGAGCTCCGCCTTGAGAGCATACGCGTCAATCCATTCAGCGGCAAAAGCCGCGAACGGTATTGTATATCCAACACCCACATTGAGATAATTGAAAAATTCACCAGCTATTCCGGAAACAGGATAATTCACAGCAGACTGAGGATAAGGGATATTAGGTGACGGCATCACCCACGGGAGTCCGGTCTCAAGATATGTCATATCGCGCCGCCAGCCGTCCATCGGAATTACGCTCAGTTTGCATTTAAGATGAGGCTCATAGCCTGTCTGTCCCCTGTTCAGCCCCTCTTCATTTATAAGAATCGCAAGTTCGCCCACTGTCAGCCCATATACATACGGAATCCTGAACTCGCTCACGAACGAGAAGAAGCCGGGATCGACGTAACAGCCCTCCACCTTGTTGCCTCCCAAAGGATTAGGACGATCAAGCACCATCACCTCAATGCCTTTCTTCGCGCAGGCCCGCATCACCAGGCCGAGCGTGCTGATGAATGTATAGGAACGTGTGCCGACATCCTGGATGTCATACACCATTATGTCAATGCCATCAAGCATTTCCTG
Organism: Bacteroidales bacterium; assembly: GCA_029007435.1. GTDB lineage: Bacteria > Bacteroidota > Bacteroidia > Bacteroidales > UBA932 > Cryptobacteroides. The sequence goes on along the minus strand of JAQXHU010000077.1, from coordinate 4,456 downwards.
AGACGGCTCCCTGTATTTCCCGTAGATGGAGAATACTTTCACGCCCGTTGCCTCGTCAATGGAATCGCCGACTTTGTCACCGGCATAGGCATCCCCGCGGACTCCGTGCTCCGGGCCGAACAGGGCCACAAGTTCCACCCCTTCAGCATTGTTGAGAATGTCGATGGTGGAACGGAGATTCCTGTCAACTCCGCTCGGATTGGTCACGAGACCCACACGTTTACCTTTCAGGCCTTCAAATCCCCTGCTTTCAAGCACTTCGATTCCGGTGCGGACCTGGACGCCTTTGGCATCCGCCTTATATGAATTAAGAAACAGTCCTGCCAAAGTGCAGGCTGTAATAATGTAAGTTATTGTCCTGTCCATAATTACGATTCATTTTCCACTTTAATCATTTTTGTAACCGCCACAGTTCCGAGGCAGCATACAATCACCATCCAGAAGAACAGCCTGTAGCCCATCATTTCCTGAAGATAGCCGGCGAACGCCCCCGGAATCATCATGCTGAGCGCCATAAACGCAGTGCAGATGGCATAATGGGATGTCTTGTACTCCCCTTCCGAAAAATACATCATATACAGCATATATGCCGTGAAACCGAAGCCGTAACCGAACTGTTCAACAGCAACACACACACTGATTACCAAAAGGTTGTGCGGCATCGCCATACTCAGGTAAACAAATGTCAGGCAAGGCAGGGTCATCAATGCCGCCATTGGCCAGAGCGATTTTTTCAGTCCCCATTTTGACGCGGCCATACCTCCGGCAATGCCGCCTACAGTCAGGGCTATCACCCCTATTGTGCCATATATGACTCCGACAGTTGACGTGGAAAGCGCCAGGCCTCCCTGCTCTGCGGAAGACAACAGGAACGGATTCACCATTTTCAGCAGAAATGCTTCCGGAAGCCGGTACAGCAGCATAAACACAATGGCAATCAATGCCCCTGGTTTTTTGAAAAATGTTATGAACGCATTTCCGAATCCTGATGCGAATGTACTGTTCTCCCCTCCGCTCCGGACTGTCCTGTCCCCTGAAGGAGAAGGAATCGCAAATGTATGATACAGCGTCACCGCCGCGAAAATCACTGCGGTCACGGCCATTGTAAGCGTCCAGGCGAGCGGAATGTTTCCGGTGCGTTTCTCCAGCAGGCCCGCAATCACCACCAGGACTCCCTGTCCGAAAATAGATGAAAGCCGGTAGAATGTGCTTCTTATCCCGACGAAGAACGACTGCTGACCCTGATCGAGGGCAATCATATAAAATCCGTCCGCGGCAATGTCGTGCGTGGCCGAGGCGAATGCTGTCAGGATAAAAAGAATCAATGTGAATTTGAACATCCCGACAGGTGTGCCTGAGTCAATCATCCCGGCCGACGGATGTGGAATACTGAATATCAACAGGATAAATGAAACTGACATCATAATCTGCATTGCCAGGATCCACCATCTTTTAGTCTTCAGGATGTCCACTGCCGGGCTCCATAGTGGTTTCAGCGTCCACGGAAGATAGAGCAGGCTGGTGAACAGGGCCATCTCACCGTTGGGCACTCCCATCCTGGTGAACATTGTGACTGATATGTTGTTGACAATGAAATACGGAATTCCTTCCGCAAAATACAATGTAGGCACCCACCACCAGGGCGACCGTGAAATTGACGTCTTATTCATATTGTTCATCATTTATGGGACACTTCCCTATCACCGCCCCGGGGTAATAATGAGACAGAATCGTCTTGTAATCAGCACCTTCGGAAGACATTACCGCAGCGCCTATCTGGCACAGCCCCACTCCGTGCCCCCATCCGGCCCCAATCAGCGTAATAATATCAGATTCATAAGTGGCGCCAGGCTCCATTTTAACCACAAAAGCGGAACTGCGCAGGTGGGAAGCCGACAGGAATTTCCTTATCATCAATTCTTTAGCTACTGTCATAGAGGAATTGTCCCCTTCAATCATCAGTTCCTTAATACGCCCGGAAGGACCTCTCTTGAGCGGCCTGATGGATTTCAACAGGCCAATATCCTGTCCGGAGCGCCTGATTATAATATCCGTCAGCTCGCGTCTGGTATAGGATACCTGCCATCTGAAAAAGTCTCTGGTCTCAAGGTCATAGTCATTCAGTACAGCGGAAAGAATCCGGCGGTCAGCTGTATTGCAATAAGCATCCGGCTCGGACAATATCCAGTTTTCAGCAGTCTCTTCGTCCGTAAGGTCTTGAACTGAACCGCTTTCACAAGTGTCAGGAAGCGCCAGCAGATATGGAAAATCCTCATCGCTCCAGCAGGTGGAAAACTGCTCCATCATTCCCCCGCAGCATTTGGAAAATCTTGCGTCACAGAGCTTTCCGTCATACATAAGGACTTGCCCCCAGGTCTCGTCAACAGCCCTGCGGACATTTTCGCCGACTTCTGTTGTCAATCCCTGATATCTCTGGCAATGATCGTCAGCGCAAACATCGAAAGCCTTGTGGTCATTGCTGTCAAACCATTTCACAATATGGCGGACGCCATTTTCAAAAATGTCGATATCAGCCGGTTTTGCGGAAGTGGCCGCGCGGCGCATTGCAATCTGTCTCATCACCCAGGAACGGGAAATTACCGAATGGGCTTTCAGGAATTCAAGCGGAGCGCTGGCCCTCATCTCTGAAGAAATCACGCTGACCAGATAGTCCTCAACGCCTATCAGATTGACCGCCACCACATTGTCACCTTCGACAATAAATTTCAGCGAGCCGGCGAAACGCTGCGTCATTTTCTGCTCCCAATGAAAATCCACGCCGATTGTCACTCCGTACAAAATGAATGTCGGCTCGGCGAACATTGTGGACATTGTCCTGGCATCGAAAAACAGTTCATCATACAAAGTGCCGTTATAAGAAATCCGGCCGTTTTCCCAGGAGACTTTCTGGCGTCCGGCGCCGTCCGATATTATCTCGAATTCAATTTCCTTCCCGGACATTATGCCCACCTGCAGTTCTGGCTGCCTGCGGGTAAGTTTCCATATTATCCTGTCTTCAGCCTCCGGGCTCACGGAGACCTCGGACAGCATTTCCGCTATCATCTCCGGAGACAGTTTGGCGAAGTCATCTGCCTGAGGGACAATGAACAGTCCTGCCATATCCGCACAGCCCGGGCTCATTGTAAGGTGGTCCGGCCCCTCCGAGAAATAATGATGTGGACGGTGCCTGTCCCTTGCGAGCAGGATGGCCCTGTATTCCCCGAAACGCCCGTGGGAAATCCCTGAGACTCTTTCTGTCGGGCGGACTGAATACCAGGCTATCAGATTGAACATAGGCTCGCTCTCCCCCTCTTTTTCCGGCAGGCAGTCCAGCAGTCTGTAGAACAATTTTGCGAAAGACTTCGAAGTCCTGGCGCGGAGAACAAAGATTCCCCTGGTGAAACGGTTGAAATGGAAAAGATCCGCATCCTGCTCAGAGGTCAGATAATCAAGGCCTCCGGCTCCATTTGCCAGCATCCTGTCCACTTCCTCCTCAAGAGGCATCATTCCTCTCGGACAAGCCTGGAAATGCATATGGTCAGGAGCTGACGCCCCGCATTTCGGCCCGTTGTAAAACACGGTGAAATCAGGGAAATGCCTGGCGATGTCGGTCATATCCACCACCCGTTTCCATATTGACTGGGGGGAATGCGTCTTCCTGGCTATCACAAGATGCTCAGGAAAAATCGGATACGGGTTGATGAGGATGTCGTATTTCCGTCCTTTCCGTCCTTCGAAAAGCAGACTGAGCTGTTCCTCCGGCCTGTTCTCCTGGCATAGAAAACATTTTCTCGCTTTTAATGAAGCAGAATCAACCTTGGCGGCAGAAGACCTGATTCTTGATGGATTGTGCTGAAGCCTCACGTGAAGGCCGTTTATATCCATCTCCCTGATTTCCACGTTCTTGAGGGCACGGAAATTAGCTGCTGCCATAGGCCAGACCGACAGCTGGTCCTTGACGAATTTATGAACAGAACTGTTATTCTCCATTTGAATTCATACTTAGGCGGGCCTCAAGCTCCCAGGTGCGTATTCTGTCCTTATACAGGTTGTTGGCATTGACACGTTCAATGTCAAGCGCCGCATCGGAATTTCCCTCCCAACGGCGGCAGCAGTATATAGGTTCATATATTCTTCCTATGCGGTATTCACGGCAGATTCTCAGCCCGACGGCATAGTCCTCGCCATAGCTGACATTCGGGAAGTTTATCTTGCGCAGAAGCGGGACATAGAAAGCACGAGGAGCTCCGAGGCCGTTGATTCTCAATGCGTTGTTGCGGCCGTTCTCTTCGGTCCACTCTCTATGGTCGATGATGCCGGGAGGAAGAGGAACCATATTGAAATCTGTCATTTCATAAGAGCCTATCACCATCCCGCAGCCTTCATTCCTGAAAACGTCAACCACTTTCTGCAATGCGTCTTCTCCTTTATAGACATCATCGCTGTCAAGCTGGAC